>JAAEPW010000632.1 GCA_024232355.1 Chloroflexota bacterium
CAACAGTTTGCCCGGTCTATTCTATGTGTTCGATGAGGAGCGGTTCATTAGATGGAACAAGAAATGGGAAAAGGTTACGGGCTACAGCGAGGAGGAACTAGCCACAAAGTATGGTCCCGACTTTTTTAAAGGTAAAGACAGGACACTCATCGCAGAGCAAATGCTAAAGGGCTTCCACGAGGGTGTTGCGGAGGCCGAAGTAGAACTGGTAACCAAAGACGGCCAGCGAATCCCTTACTATTTCACAGGATTACGCAAAAAGTTGAACGGCAAAGACTACCTTGTCGGCTTGGGGATAGACATCACCAGGCGCAAACGGATGGAGGAGGCGTTGCAACGGCGCAACCGCGAACTGACACTGCTCAACCAGGCGAGCCAGACACTCACCTCCACTCTGGATATGGATCAGATACTCATTACCATCCTGGAAGAGGTGCGTCATATGACGACAGTAGACGCCTGCTCAATCTGGCTAATCGATGCAGAAACAGATGAATTGGTCTGCCGGCAAGCAACCGGTCACCAGAACGAGATGGTGCGTGGCTGGCGGTTGGCGCCGGGGGTAGGGATCGCTGGTTCGGTAGTTCGCAGTGGTGAGAGTTTGATCGTGCC
>JAAEPW010000633.1 GCA_024232355.1 Chloroflexota bacterium
ACGGTGTTCAAACAACATAAACCGGTCTATCCTGCGTCCGGATTCGTCTCGCTGATCCCCTTGCAAGATAGCCTCCGCGACCAAATACTCTGCGACGCTCTTATGCACAAAGCTGTAAATGCCAGGCCCGACGATAAGCCCTGAACGCTCCCGCAGTGCTGCAAGAACACCCTCTGCGGGCAACGATACGTTCATTTTTTGGAGCAACTCTTGCACCATATCCATCGTGGCCGGTTCATCGAGTTGGTCTTGCTCCTGGAGGAACATGTGCAGGGCGAAACCCCGCAGGATTTGCCGTTTTTGAACCAAGGTAAGTTGCACGGTCGTTGCCGTTACCTTGCGGCGGTCGTCCCACAAGCCCAGCATGCCCTCGACGTATCGCCGGTAGAGTTTTGATCGCCCGGTAGGCAGGCTGCCATCCAGGTGATGTACCATCAATAATGTCGAAAGCAAGAGTGGGTTCCCCGTGAGTGGCTCGATCGTGGGGTCTGCGCGCCAGCCTGCGGCGAGGGCTGC
>JAAEPW010000634.1 GCA_024232355.1 Chloroflexota bacterium
ATGCCGTCGCTTTCTACAACGACCCGGAAGATAAACACTACGACGTGGTCAGCGCCACCCACCTGGTGAGCCACCTGGACATTAGCGGCAAACTCGTCGCGTTCGAGCATGTCGACATTGTGCCCCCTGGCCCGCTGTACCACCAACCCAGGCTCAGCGGCGACTGGACGATCCCCATCCGCAAACGGGGGCGCGTCCACGTGCCCCGGCCGGTTCTGGATTGGCTGGGCGTCGACACCACAGAAAAGGCAAACTCATGACGAGTTCAGTAACCATCTTGCCCAACGAGATCCAGCAAGTGCGGCACGAGTTCTTTGCCGAGCGCGGCCTGCCGGACTGGCTGCCCTATGCCCACCAGGCAATCATGCTCGATCTCTGGGACCAACATGGCGCGTTCCTGGTCACGACCGGGACGGGCACCGGCAAGACCCAGGCTGCGCTGGCCCCCGTCCTGCGGGGTGGCGAATCAGCCGTCTTTATCTACCCCACCAACGCGCTGGCCCACGACCAGGTCACGGCTATGAAAACGTTTGCCGAGAAAATGCGCTACCGGGCGTTCGTGTTCCCGGACGACGAGGACAAACCCGGCCTGCTGGAGGCGGACGTGATCCTGTTCCAGGTAACGAGCGGCAGCCTGGACACACTGATGGAGCGCTACCGGCACCGTGTTTCCAAAGGGACTGCGCTCAAAGAACACCTGGCCCTTGGAAAAAAACAACTGATTCTGCTGACAAACTTTGACACCCTCTACCTGATCGAGACTGGCCGGTACCGGGACTCGCTGTTGATATTCAAGGCACTTGAACGGTGCAGCACGTTGGTCGTCGACGAGTTCCACCTGTACCGAGGACTGGAACTGGCGCACGCCCTGTTTATCGCCGTCTGGGCTCAAACCAACAACGTCTTTCACGACCGCATCGTCTTTCTCAGCGCCACGCCGGACACGACCACGGCCTCGCTGCTGGACGCGCTCTTTGACCCGAAACAG
>JAAEPW010000635.1 GCA_024232355.1 Chloroflexota bacterium
CCTCGACCATCGGCACCGGCTCCGAAGACTACATCGGCTACGCCTGGGCAGCCAACCGGCCGTTCATCACGTTCGAGAGCGCATGCGCCAACAACACGCACCTGTTGCCCGACGCCCAAAAGGATACGTCGGTCAACCGGTTCCACGTCGCCGGAACAGTCGGCCACTTGCCTACGTGGGCGTGGCGGCCTGCGATCTCCACACGATGTCCAGGGGGCCAGTGATCGCATGTACATATAACGGTGTGCCAGATCCATCCTATGGCAGCAGCAGCAAAGTGTTGTTCCACTGCTCAGCTTGGCTCCACTCCTTGGAGCTAGCTCCCTGCAGTGATGTACTTGCAATGCACGAGCATCAGTCTTGACGGCACACTGCACCTACTTGGCCTCAGCCGAGTCCTGATCTTGACCAGGCACCCCAACACTTCCCATCTCTCTCATCTCTCCGCAAATTCATGGACCCCACAGGTAAATTTGGCAAACCACATCACTAGCTTTGCATAGCTCTCTGCTTCTGCAACGCCACGAATCGTCGGGTCTCTTTCCACTGGCCACTAAACCGGGGCAGACAGCTCGGGGTGTTTGCTAAATGAAGCTAAACACCCGGACTACACATGGCGCCACAGCTATCCTAAGTTGCCCGGTCTGACTCGTAGTGCTGACAAGTGCAATGACTGCTCGGTCACTCCAAACAGTCACTGCAAAACCAAACTCTGTTGACTATACCTCCGATTAAATAAGTAAGAAAGAAGTTCAGCAGACGCGAGATACAAAAAA
>JAAEPW010000636.1 GCA_024232355.1 Chloroflexota bacterium
ATCCAACCGGACCAGTCTCAGTGACAACTGATGCAGCAAGAAAGCGCGTCCAGGTGATTCCATCTGTGCTGGTAACCACGCCAATGGCCGAGAATTCCTGTGAGCCACCAGCAGCGTACCACATCCAGTATGTGCTGTTCAGTTTAAGAACGCTGGGGCCCGAAAGGGCTTTATCATCCCAACTGCCGGCCGATGCTGGTTTCAGCACCGGTCCCTGTTTCGTCCAGTTTATACCATCCGGTGAGGTTGCGTAGGCGATGATGGCTCCTTGGTCGCCCCCAGCATAGTACCATAGTTTGTAGGTACCTCTGTCGTTGAGCACGCTGCCGTGGCCGGCAGTGTCTTGATCAAAGCCCTCAGGACCGGCCTCGAGTACCGGATTGCCAGGATACTTGTTCCAGTATATCCCGTTAGTGCTAGTGGCGTATCCCAGTTGACGTACATTGCCGTTGTTTCCTTCGTACCACATCTTGTAAACGCCGTCTTCCTTTAAGACAAAAGGCCCATGTTCGCCAGATTCATCCCACGCGCCGGCGGTACCTGTTAGTACAGGATTCGCAGGGTATTTGGTCCACGAGATGCCATCACTTGAAGTAGCCAGGCCGACTTGTATCTTGTTCAGCAAGTTCATACCGTCGAACCACATCTTGTACTCGGTGCTGTCGCTGATCACAGCAGATTGCATCACCCAACTATCCCAGTCTCCTACTGTCCGACTGTTAGAGCCATCCATGATGGTCTCGCCGGTGCGGGGTAGCCAGGCCGTGCCACTGACGGTGTGACCGCCGTGCAGCGTGAGCGTCTTGGTGATGATCACGTTTTCGGTATATGCGCCTGCCGCGACGAGGATCGTGTCGCCGCCCTCGGCCTTGTCTATGGCGTGCTGGATGGTCTTAAAGGGCAAGTCAAGCGTCCCGCTGTCGCTGTCGGAGCCGTTGGGATGCACGTACCAGGTCGTTGCAGTTGGCGCGGCGACCGCCGTCAATCGCAGGGAGAGCAACAGGGCGATCAGGACAATGGCTCCGATCGCGGTGCTCAACCACAAGGCAGCAGCACGCTGCCGTTGATTCAGAATGTTTGCTCCGAGTTTCATCGTTGTCTCCTTGTTGTTTTTTTGATTTTGCTCCAGGCCGCACAACGGCGCGGCGGATGAGCCACATTGAATTTGTGTCGTCCGACTTTATATGCGGATACGCATCACCTCCCTGGCTCAAACGTGCGGGCGAGTCGCGGCTTTGGCACAGCGTGCGCAGACCTGCGACGCTGCGCCTGTGCCTTGCGCACAAGTGATGTACAAGATCCAGCACTAGACTTGAGTCAAATCAGATAAAATGCGATGTGGCTGGGATGTCGGATGTCGCCTTTAGCGAGAAGAAGATGAGGGTAGGATGCTGCCAACGGCACAATGGTAGATTGCTAACCCTGGCGCTGCCCATTATATACTGTATGGGGCAAATTGGCTAATGCCCGACAGGCATGGGATATCGAAGCAGATCGCTTCAGTGGGGCAACTTATGCTCCTAGCCGGTCACGGGCCTGGCTTGAGCATAGGGTCGGCGACTGACTTTTTTGCTACGATATCCCGGCATTTTCTCTGTTGGCAAGGTATCGATAGGCTGCTATACTATGATCGATGTTTGCTAACGGATGCTTTTCCTATTTCTCTAGTCACAAGCGTTGATGGACGAACCAGGTCCTTTTTCACCAAGACGCAAGGGCGCAAGTTTTCCCATACATTCTTTGCGTTCTTTGCCTTTGCGGTGAGATCGTGACGATGGATGATAAAGGAGTGAAAAATATGACTCAAGGATGTGCTGTCTGCCGTGTGCAAGCTTGCTGTGGGGAACCGGGCAGCCAAACCTATCCCACCTTTTGCCCGATGTCGCAAGAGTCACAAGCCCTGGTCGAGGCTCGGGCCGCTTATGACGAGCCAGAGACACGGGAGCTGGCCCTGGTTGCGGCGCGCACCGAGGCGGCGGGCTATTGCAAAGAGCCTCGCGTCGAAGAGATCATAAACTTTGCGCGACGATTGGGGATCAGTCGCCTGGGCATTGCTTGCTGTGTCGGGCTCTTGCGGGAGGCCAGGCTGTTTCAGGAGATATTAGAAGCCAATGGTTTTGAGGTACACAGCCTGTGCTGTAAGGTGGGGTCCATTCCCAAGGAGGACATTGGCCTGACCGACGACGAAAAGATCCGCCCCGGCCATTTTGAGGCGCTCTGCAGCCCGATAGGCCAGGCCCGGTTACTCAACGCGGCCGCGACGGGCTTGAACGTGGTCGTTGGGCTGTGCGTGGGGCACGATAGTCTCTTTTTCCAGCACTCTGAGGCCCCGGTCACGGTGTTGGTGACCAAGGATCGCGTGACGGGGCACAATCCTGTCGCCGCTCTTTATACCAGCCATTCATATTATCGGCGGCTGCGGGGATGAGGGGTGAGGATTTTTAAAACAAGCTTGTATGCCCAATCGGCTCTGTGAGGTGCTTTTTGCGGCAAAAGCACTGCGATTTTTCTTTTCAATGCTGATGTGTTACACTAACTGGCACGTCACAGATACCCACTCTGCACTGGAGCAGCCGGCCTTGGCAACTTTTATTCGACAACTGATTGGCCCATTTGCAAGCGAAAGGACAGTACAATGAAAAACTTGGTCTATATTCTCATAACTTTTGTTTTTTCTCTTGTGGTTGGCTGTCGTGGCAACGGTGCAACGGTGACGCCGCTGCCTACCACTGCTATTACGCTGGAGCCGGTTGCCCCTCGCACCCGCTCTACCGACGGGATGACGATGGTCTACGTCTGGGGTGGAGCATTTCAGATGGGCAACACGGAAAGGTACAGGAACGAAAAGCCAGTACATACCGTGATACTGGATAGTTTTTGGATTGACAAGTACGAAGTGACCAACGAACAGTTTACCCGTTTTGTACAGACAACAGATTATATGACTGATGCTGAACGGAAAGAGACAGGCAGGGTATATACAAAAAAGTCAGGATGGGATAATGTGGTTGGAGCTGATTGGCAACATCCCGGTGGACCAGAAACTGGTATCGCGGACATAATGGATCATCCGGTCGTCCAGGTTAGTTGGAACGATGCCCAGGCGTATTGTGAATGGGCTGGGGCGCGATTACCCACAGAGGCCGAGTGGGCGTACGCTGCACGCGGGCCGACAGGGAATGTCTATCCTTGGGGAGATGAATTTGATTGCTCGGTTGGCAACTTTGACGACGAGACGGAGATAGATGAGAATGTTGTGTGGGGCACAGAGGGATGTGATGGTTATGTCATGACAGCACCTGTCGGCAGGTTTAGGCGCGGAGCAAGCTGGTGTGAGGCGCTGGATATGGCCGGCAACGTACGGGAGTGGGTGAGTGATTGGTACGATGAATATCCCTCTGCAACACAAACAAACCCAACAGGTCCAGAGACAGGAGATGAAAAGGCGCTGCGCGGGGGCGCGTGGCACTCGGCTCCGTTCGCCGTCCACGCTGCTGTACGCGGCGCAGGCGCGCCGGCCCGCAGTACCTTTATTTTGGGGTTTCGGTGTGTAGTCGAGCCAGGAGAGTAAGATATACTAGCCCATCACGTATGGCCGTCGGTGCTGGTCCTACTGACGGCCGTGACGTGGTCGGTGTGGCAACTGACGCGCTGGCTTGAGCCCCTGCTGATGAGCGACACGGGCAATGAATACGAGAGGGGGACAAGCGGTGGGCGCCACCCCACGGCATTGCCAATCTGTCTGCGTTTGGAATCACGGCACGCTTGCATTACGCTCAATAGCAAGCGCGACATGAGTTTTCCCTCCCAGGCGGACCAGGCGTTGCTGATTTGCACGGGAGGGAGAACGCGGATGGGGAGAATGGGCGCATGACCCCCTCAAGATGATGGGGATTGAGTGTAGATAAGAGTTTGACGGGTACTCGCAACCGTGTTATAATGTCCTGCGCATCGGATAGTATAAAAGGCGCCGCAAGAGGATGCAGACACATCCTCCGGCGGCTAACCCCACCAGGCTGCACTAACAGCTAGCAGGGCTGGCGTTTATTGTAACACAAAAGCGTCAGAGCGGCTACTTTTTGCAAGGCAAGGGGTGGCCGTTTTGTTTTGTTGTTGCCGTTTGCGTTAGCCCGCTGGGGGCTGGCTCTGGTCGCC
>JAAEPW010000637.1 GCA_024232355.1 Chloroflexota bacterium
CCATAATCGCACGCACATCACCTATGACGACCAGTTCGAGCAAAGCCGCCAACTCGTCAGGCGGCAGTGATACCATTGGCCTGACGCTGCCCACGTCATCCACCGATTGAGCGCCATCCTGTAAACCGTCATCCGCGTACACCCACTCCACCCCCAGGTGCTTTTGCAACTGTGTAAACAGATCATCCGCCTCGACCGGCTTGCGGACAAAGACATTACTCCCTGCTTCCAGGCTTTTCCGCTGGTCCTCTTCGTAGGCGCTGGCCGAAACAGCGACGATCACCACATCCTCTAGCCCAGGCAATTGCCAAAGATGGGGGATGAATTCGCCGTCATTCATCCCTAGTATCAACAGATCGACAATAACTGCATCCGGGCGGAACTCTTTTGCCCGCGCCAAGCCATCACGCCCATCGCTCGCTTCCAGCATCTCGAAACCCAACGGCGACAACAAATCGACGATCACTGCCCGGTCTTGCCAATTGTCATCCACCACCAGTACCCG
>JAAEPW010000638.1 GCA_024232355.1 Chloroflexota bacterium
CTCTACAGCGGGCGGTGTTTGCAGACAACGTTTCGGTCAGAAAGTCAAATTCAAATTGGGCGAGCGCAGCCAGATAGTCGTCATACGCCTTCTGGCGCTCTACCAAATTAGTCTCGGGGCAAGTGGCCAGAAAATTCTGCACTTGCTTCCAGTGATTTACCAGCTGCATCCGACGTTTCTCTTTTCTCTGTTCAGGCGCTTCCACTGGCACAGTCGGTGCGCTTGGCGTCGGTCTAGATGACAACGGCGGTACAGGCGCACTAATAGATGCACTCGCGCCAGCACCCACGCCAAGATTGGCAGCTGGGGTGGCCATCGATTTCTGTGCAATGCTTGGCCCATATATCTGGTCAAACTCCGTGCGCCACCTTTTCGCGCTGTTCCGCAAAGTTTCCGCTTCCGGTCCATTCACATCAACAATGGTATTCCCAATCAACTGTCGATACGCGGCCTCCGCGGCGATTGTGTGTGTTTCCCGTGCAGTACGGTCCCGTTCAACAGACGACACCTCGCCAGCAGTCGCCCGCTCCATTCTGGGC
>JAAEPW010000639.1 GCA_024232355.1 Chloroflexota bacterium
CTGTCACTGACTCAGGAAGTCGTGGACTACATCAAGGGTTCGCCGGACGCCCTGGCACAGATCAAGGGCGAACTGCCCGGCGAAAACGCCATGTATGGCCTGCCCAACAAGCTGTATGGCTTCCCGATCATCGTCGAGAAGACCCGTAAGGTCACCTCGATAAAGGGTGCCACCCGTGCAGCCAGCCAGATTTTGGCAGAGGACACGCCGTTCATGGCCGCCCGACCAGGTGCCTTGGTCGGAGTTGCCGACGCCCCGAACTTCTCGACGTGTGCCATTTTTGCTCACGAAGAAATGACGGTCGAGACGCTGCGAGACGCACCCAATCGTCGGACGATGGGGCGAGTTGTCGAAAACCTCGTTGCGGTTATGACGGCCCCGGTCAGTGGGATTATCTTCTCCGAAGTGTCCTGATTGAGTGATCGAGTATTGCCATGGCCTTTGCGGATTCGAGTGATTTGTCGACCCGGTTCGACGCCAGAACCATTAAGGATTTGGCGTCGGACACGGGCGAACCGGCGGGCAGTGTCGATAACGACATTGTTACGGCCGCGTTAGAGGATGGCGCTGGTCGTATTCGGTCCGCAGCCACCGTGGCTCGAATCTATAGCGATGACGACTTGGATGCCCTCACTGGCGATTCGTTGTCGCTAATCAAGCGGCTCAATTGTGAGTTAGCTATGGCCTACCTCATGGGCCGCCGGCCGGAAAAGTATGGCGATGAAGACGGCGGATTTAAGCAAGTCAAACAGGACGTCGACGACTTCCTGGATCGGCTCCGCAAAGGGGAGCGGCTGTTCGGTGTAGAAGCCAACCTGAACGCTGGCCTACCAACGATCGACGGCCCCTCCGCCGTAACTTACGACCGACTGAACCTAATCCCCGACCGCACACAAAACTTTTATCCGCATCGTGGCACTCGTTTGCCGCTGGGGCGGGGAGGATAATCGACCATGGCAAAATTAGTTCATGTATCAGGTGCAGCTCTGGTGAAAATCAGCCAGGGCGGCGGAGCCTACCAGGAATTGGGATATACCCGGAACGGAGTAGACCTAACCTTCGAGGCGTTTTTTCTGGACGTTCCTGGCGACCAGAACGGCGGCGACGAGGGGCCGCCTATCGAAGTGCAATATCTCGGCGAAATCGCCCGCGTGCGAATGGAGTTGACGAAGTTCGACATGGCCGTGACGCAAGTTGTCCATGCCCGCGTAGCGAACAACGCGGCCGGCAATCCTGCTACTCCCGGCACTTTGCTGTTGGCCAATGCCGCAGGGGTAACGTCAATGGACTTGCTGATTCTTACGGATTTGTTTCCGTTCCATTTCCCGGTGGCCATTCCCCGGCAGCCGATCGAGGAAAACAAGGGCACTAAGTTTGAGACGTTTGTGTGTGAGTTCGAGTGTCACAAGGAACAATCGACCGGCGTGTTGTGGGACCGATCGCTTAGCGGTTGATATTTAGTGTTTTTCTGAAGCCTGGAGAACCGACTGGAGAATTGAAATGTTTGCTTGGATCAAAAGCTGGAGGGAGCGGCGGCGGCTGAAAGGTCGCGGCTTGTTTTGTTTTCACGACGGCCAGCGGTATCGCTATGTTGATCCGTTGCGGATGTGGCGAGAAATTGAGTGCCACGAGAAGTTCAACTTGAAAACCATGCCGGAGTTGGTGGAGAAAAGGGAAGAGCCTGAATCAAGCATTTTTTATGCCGCCATGTGCGAGGTGTTTGGTGTTGAGCAATTCGACGACAGCACCAGTCGCGGCATGACAAACGAAGAAGTTATGGCCTTGCTGGCAAACCTAGCCGATTTCCTGGGTGCAGTAAAAAAAAATATAAGCAATGGTCAGACATCGCCGCCGGATACGGAGTAGACGCCCTGCGGATGCCAGGGGCACCCAAACCGTCGTATGAGATGCTGATTGGGTTATGGCTGAATGATGATCGACAGCAACTCCGGCGGACATACGCAGTGCTAAGGGGTACGCAGGATGCTTCGGCAAAAGAAACCCCGAAAGCATACTTCGATGTGATGTTTGACGACCCGGCAAGAGCCGAAGCGGAACACAACATGCACGTTTCGCGAGTGGCCAGCCAAGAGCGGGAGCATGAAGCTAAGGTTCCAGTGGACGAATAGCAACTAACGGCAGACGAATAATCGTGAACGGACAAAAACATGCCTCTTCCCGCAATCGGAGCACTACTGGCCGGCATCGGCAAGAGCGTAGCCGCCAAAGTGGCCGCTTCCGGTGTTGCTGAGGCGGGTGCGGCTATGGCTGCCAAGGGAACGGCAGCGGCTTCCGGGGCGGCTACTCGATTCGGGGGCATAGGTTCTCTGGCCGGAACGGTAATCGAAAGTGCCCCCGGCAACGCTCGCGACATTACCGCCATGCTGGCCGGTTTCATGCCTGGGGATGGAGGCGGGGTGGGTGCCGGGATCGGGGGTGGCACGGGCAAGGCTCCACTGGCCTCTGGCAAGGGCTTTAGCAGCATCCTCAAGGCTGCACCGGAAATCATAGGCCGAGCTAGAACCGGCAAAGCAGGTTTACACCCGGACGATCCTGAATACCGCCGATCCTTTGGCGGAGAGCGGAGGAGGGCTCCAGCTTCAGCGGCACCCGGGATTGCCGGTCGCGTGGAAAACCCCATGCCGGGAATGTCGCCGTTGGGTTCGTTCAGCCAGGAAGATATAGATTCCAAAGTCAAGGTAGCCAAGGCGAAAAAAGCACAAGACGAAGTAACCAGTAAGTTCAAGGATCTAGCGAAGGTTACCGTGCCAGTTGTTGCCAGCCTGGCTCTTTTCTCTCTGGCGGTAATCAAAGGCACCCATGCTTTGGTCGTAGGGCGACTGGAATCCAGCCGGGAATTACGAAGATTTTCTGCTGCCGTAGCAAATACATTTGCACAGCTTGATCGGCAGCAATTGGTTCACAAAAGAAACCTGGGACAGGCTACCAGTGGGTCAACATCGCGTCTCGGCGATGCTGTCATGGCACTTCGCGATGAAACGCAGTGGATACGAATAGCCCTTGTCACTGCCGCGAATGTTGCGGCTGAGACTGCTACCCATACGTTGCGATTAGCTAACCTTCTTTACAAGTTGAATCCATACGTAATCATAGGTGTTGATGCACTGAAGAAAATTGAGTTCCTGATGAGTAAAGGCGATGACGGCCCCGTCCCCTATCAACAATTCCTCTTAGACATGGAAGCCGGAAAGTTCCGCAATGAACCCAAAGTGCAACCTCCTGACCCCGGGGGGTTCACACCACGATGAGTACCAACGTCACATACAACGGCGTGCGGATGAGCAACGTCGTGACTCGCCAATGGGATCAGGAAATCGTTTACGATGACAGCAACACTGACTTGCTGTACCACAAGTTCAAGTTGCGATTCGAGGGTGTCTTGCACGTTCAGGGTAACCCACTCAATAGGTCGCGAACCTGGACGGCCCCGGAAAGCGGAAGCACGTCTGCTGCCAACGCGGCAACGCTTATGGACGAAGTTCGCACTGCTCTAGGTAAACCGCGAAAAAAGCTAGCGGTAACCATCGGCGGGCAATCGGCCTTGATATGTGAACCGGGTACGCCGCTCAATGTCAACCACATACATCGGGACGTGGACAACGGCCCCAAGCCGAAATCAGTTGACATCCAACACATCGCTGGTGATAAGTTGTTTCGCGTATCGTTTTCCATTGATTGCTGCAAGGTGGAATGTGGTAGCTTAACCGGCCCTAGTGCGGTACTGTCAAATCGCTGGTCGATTTCCGAGTCAATGGATGACAAGTTCTTTACGACTCGCGTGATTGCCGGTCGCTTGCGGTTGGGGAGTGCCGTTTCGCCATTTACTTACAAAAACATCGTCGTGCCTGGATTAGAGAAGGGCTTTCGACGCGACCGAGTTTCTTTCGTGGTAGCGGCCAACGGCCTGGAAGCCGATTACGAAATTACCGACGCACAAACTCATACATCGGCACCGTGGCCTGCCGTTCGCATGACGGGTACGCATAATGAAATGACCGGCAGTGGCGTGGATTTTTTCAGTGAAGTAGCGGTCAAGCTAGAGGGCGGGCCGGACAGCGATAAGGGGCTGATGTTTGAGCAAGCCCTGCAAGTAGTCGATAGTCGATTGAACATGCTCAAGCGTCGTTTGAATAATGACTACCATTTAGAACAAGCGGCGATGATAGATCACTTCGGGGATCGAAACACTGTCGAAGTCCGGTTTAGAATCAAGCAGTTTCCTGGCACAAATGATGACGGAACAAAACGAACCGTTCAGGACTTACTAACCAACATCGGAAAAACCTACCTCGGCACGCCCATAGAAATCAAGCCTTTATTGATCGCCGTACCTAGCTCACATATCAGCGGCAGATCGCCGTTGAGGCACGAATATGATCGTGCCTTGAATCCGGAACCAGAAATCCACGGTTGGAACGTTCAGGGTGGTCCCCGAAATCCGGCTGCCGTATTGTTGCTTTTGCAATGCTACCAGCAATCGCCATGCAGCAACGCACACGCCATATATGGCGGATCGTCTATTCCGGGTACTCCCCAAACCCCAGGCACGGAAACGCCCACTGAATACGAAGCCAGTATGGTGCCTGTCCTGCCAACGGAGAATCCGACCAGTGAAGTCGATACCACCTCCATGGCCGAAGGGCTCTATACATACACCCGTGCGGAAACCACTTACCACACTCGACGGATGAAGTCGCAGATGCCTTTGGCGAGGCCCACTGATGCCCCACCTGAAAACGATACTTCCGTTGTACTGGCACTGGCAAGGGCTGTCTGTCAGCGGGAAATAATCGTCGATGCCGAGCGAACAGGAGAATGGCCGGCAATTCCCGAACCAGTGGAAAGCTACACTGACGGCGATGCAAGCAACCCAATTACAGCCACGCTGTTGGAGTATTCAGACAAACCTTTTCCACCAGCCTTATCGGCCGACGTTCGCAAGAAAGTCTTTCGCATCAAGGCACGATATTTGTATGCCTTGAGCCGACCGCCCACTGCCGCTGAAAAAACTCAAGTGGGCATCCTCCCGCACACAAGTCACACGGCTGACGAAACTTCGATCACCCGTAATAAAGTATATCAAGCTCGACTAACCCCCGGAGGGGCAAGCTGATGACCATCGAATTACATGATCCCGTGAATGGCGACGGCCTGTTCGATATTCTCGGCAAGGCATTTTTCTCCATTGATACCATCAATACGTCCCGGGAAACCACGGTTCCCGATACGATTTTTGATTTCATTGAACAGTTTCAATTGAAGACCGACTCGAATGTGGACATGGAACAAGCCATGACCACCATCCCCTCCGCGATTACCACGTACCAGCAATCCGGCGGCAGCCCCGTGGGAACAATCTCACAAGCCTGTCAAACGCTACTGATTGAGATCGTCAAGGCCGACACACTGACGCAGATCAATTCCCTCACCGGAGCCTTGGAATATCTGATTGACCAGATGGAAACCAACGGAGATTTTGTCGATGGCAGTACGCCGACGCTATCACTGGCGATCGACGGTGACAACGGCGGCGATGCGGCCATTGTCTACAGTGAATATCGAGGCGACGGGAAGCTACAAGAAAACATGCTGGGCGAAACCGTCGATATTACCGTTGACGGTACGAACACGACTGCCGTTTTTGCTGGCGACGATAATATCTCTGGTTTGTTGGCTCAAAATTGGCCCACCGGATCGGGAGTGAATCAGTCGATCATACTCACCGAAGCGGCCAGTTCCTTGCTTCCTGGCGGTGACTTCGAGCAAACCGACTATACCGATTTGCCCAAGGGCTGGATCGTTGGTTCGGGCACGATCGGCGATACCATAGAGGTTACGTCCACCGAACGGCAAACGATCGTGATAGCAGGCAGTCCTTCCAGCGGCCATTATGTCTTAAATTGGCAAAATGCCCAGGGTGTTACCCGTGCCACCGACGTGATTGCGTGGGATGCCAATGCTAGTGTCGTACAAGCGGCTTTGCGGTCTATTATTGGTTTGGAAAAAGTGGAAGTTTCGGCAACCGGGACTTCACCAAACTACACGCACACAGTCTCGTTTATGGGCGTGGGTGGCGACCCGGCCACCCTGACCAGTTTCAATCACATGGACGCTGGCACGATTGCACACGCGATTACGGTGCCCGGCGACGTCGGCTCCTACATAGGCCGTTCGCTACGGATCAATTCCGACCAGAGCACTAAAGTCGAGATGTACTATCCGTTGGACCTGGAAAATGAGACAGTGTATTTTTGTCACTTCAGGACGCGGCTGGGGATGCGGGAAGAACAAAGTAGCAGTAGCAGTTCCAATCAGTTTTCGTCAAGCAGTTCGTCGGAAGGCGTGACAAGTTCTTCTACATCGGACGGTATGACGAGTTCCACATCGGACGGCATAACGAGTTCGACGTCGAATGGTACATCATCGTCAGAGGGTGTGACAAGCTCCACGTCCGATGGTGTAACGAGTTCTACATCCGAGGGTTTCACGAGTTCCACGTCCGAAGGCTTTACCAGTTCCTCGACGTCGTTAGGCTCAACTAGCAGCCAGTCATCTTCACAATCCGACTCTACCAGCGGATCGAATACTTCTTCTTCCAGTTCCGAAAACGCCGACGAAATCCGAGTAGAAATAGTCGAGCAGATCGACGGCCCGACTACAGTTGATTCCGAAGGCAATGAAAACGGCGTGCGGTTCCAGATGGTCGACGTCAACACGTTAGGCCATGACTCCCGATTCTTCAGTTTCAGATTACAAAAAACAGTTCGCCAGCCGGTATATCTGCATATCTCGGCACAACCGTTCAACTACGACGAGAGTTTGTATATCGGCGAGTTGGCGGTAGTCCGGGGCATCGAACTTTACAGCGGCGGGCCGTTTGTAGCGGCGTTTAAGGGTGTGAACCCGGCTGAGGGTGACGAATACACGTTGACCAGTACGAACAATCGGGCCGGGGAGTTCCAAGAGTGGTTCAATCGTGTGTTCGATATGGCGAGCAAGGGGTTGCTGTTGCCAGCGGCGAAAGAGTTGATTGTTAATGGCATATTTGCCGAGAGTGAAGACATTGACGGTTGGACGGACCAAGACACCGGTACAGGTGAGAGTATATATTCTGCGGGTACGCCTAATATGTCCCTGGTTGCCGGAGCAAGCGGAGTTGCCAAGCGGGCACACACTGCTGCAATACTGCTTAAGTCTGGTGCTGAATATCTTCTCGCCGCTTTTACAGCCCAAGACGACATAATTCTGTATGACGACTCAGTTTGGACTTCTTCGGGGAATACAAACCAAAGCAAGACAATCATCGGTGACGGAGTGCTGTTTGCTTCCGATGTGCTGTCTTTCAGGGTGGAAGCTACGAGCGAAGTGGCTAACATATATACCGTGAGCCTCCGCCGCCTCCAAGACGTCGGCAAGACAATCGTAACAGCAATCCCCGACAGCCTCATAGGCTGATCGGGCAACCAATACACATAAGAAGGTCCAATACTTACGCCGTGCCAAACAAGCCGGCAGAGGAGGTTTTTTACTATGGCTGACCCCACAAGGACAGTGCTACACGGAATCGACCAATCGGTTCCTGGCCACAACAAGCTCCCTTCCCGTGGCAACCACGCCGCCGAGTGCTTGACTGACGATTTACTCGGCAAGCATATTTGGGACGACATCGACGGAAAATGGAAGCCGATGGAATACATCGCCTTCGAGTATGATTTTGACGTACACGGTGGCGCCGTTGGTTTTATCGACCTGGACGTGTTGCTTCCCGCCGGTACGATCATCGTCGGCGGCATGTTGGACGTGATAGAGGAGCTTGGTTCCGCTGGAGCGGCCACGATTGCCATTAAGGCCGAAGCGGCCGATGATATTCTGGCAGCCGACACGCTTGACAACGTTGGTTTCCTTGGCATGAAAGACGTGGTACCCGTCAATACAGCGGCCACGGCGATCAAGCTGACTACCGACAAGTGGATCAAGATCGACATTCGCGTGGCGGCATTGACGTCCGGAGTAATCCGGGGTTATCTGCATTGTTTCCGAGGCTCCGTGGATACTGGTGATGAATGGTCGTCATCCACGGAAGCGGAGGACACATCGTCCACCGTAGGGGAAGAAACTTCCTCCACGGAAGCAGGGGACACGTCATCCACGGAAGCGCTGGATACGTCATCAACGGAAGTGATGAGCACATCATCCACGGATTCGTCTAGCTCCAACCAACCCGCCTGAGTTTAACCAGGCGTTGTAAACCACTGAAAATCGAAAGAAGTCAACCATGTCGGTCGAAACGCGAATTGACGTAACGCAATCCGCCGTTCTCGACCGGCTGGTTGACTTTTTGCGTGCTGAACTGCCGCTAGGGGAGCGGTCGTGTTATCTGGTGGTCGAGCCCCTTTCGCCACCTGTAATCCCCAAAAGCGGCGACTATTTCGTAACGGTGTCGCCCGGCCCGGGTCGTTTCATCGAAGGGGAACAAATCCCCGAAAACATAACCGAAGAATGGTCAATTACAGTTACCGCATATACGCGGGTGCGGCTGGATCCGACCGATCACCATCAGAAATTGATGCTGGACGCCTCACGGGGTTTGATAGTCCTTAAACGGCGATTACTGAAGGCCCTTGTGGGTGTTGACTTGCCAATCGAGGCGGACGGAACGGAGGGCTTTTTGCGTAACTATCTGTTTGCAAAATCTTCCACTCAGCCACAATGGGACGAAAAGAAAGGTATCGCCTGGATCGGAGTAGATTTCGGCGTCGATTTCGATTGGGATTTAACGTGATTGTGAGTACGAGCATCAGCCATGTCGCGAGTAGATGTAGCACAGCACGACGTTTACGACTGGATTGTCAGTTTCCTTCGCCTGGAATTGGACCTGGGGGAGCGGTCTTGTTATCTCACACTGGACCCCGACTCACCACCAATCATTCCGCCGAGCGGCGATTACTTTGTGACAATCTCACCGGCCAGCGGGGAGTTTACTCAAGGCGAACAAATCCCCGGCAATATCAGCGAACGAAGCGACGTTACCGTTACCGTTTACACGCGAATACGACTGGACTCCACGGACCATGACCGGCAGGCATTGCTGGACGCTTCACGGGGCTTGATTGGCTCACAGATGCGAGTGCTGGCCGCCTTGGTGGGTAAGGAAATTGAGGGCGACGACGGCGAGACGTATTTGCGGGTGTTGGCCCATACCACTCATTCAACTATGCCACGATTCGATAAGGCCCGTGGTATCGGCTCGATGGGTGTGGACGTGGGAATTGAGTTCGATTGGGATTTGTCCACATCGGAAGAGGAATTGTCGACTTCTTCCGATTCCCCCTCTTCTGTTTCCTCTTCTTCCGTTATTGATTATGCCGCCGAGGTAGATGATTTGTTGGTTGAGTCGCCGACTGGTGACTTTCTGGATATTTTCGATGTGTTTTCGCCGACGGACAATACCTCTGAGTACAATGCATCTTGCTGGGCGGCGTCGCTGGACTTTACGGGGCTATCCTATACGGGTCTGAGTGCTACGGCAATCAGCCCTCGCCACGCGGTTTCATGTTCTCACAGCGGTGGTCCGGGTGCGGTTGGTTCGGAACGTGTATGGATAGCCGCCGACGGTACGAGGCATGTCCGCACTATGCTTGCCAAAACAGAGGTCAGTAGTGCGGGTCCCCTTTATCACGACATGACTATTGCCTATTACGATTCCGATTTGCCGGATTCGATTGCCATCCATAAGGTGTTGCCGGCGGACTTCCTAGACTACTTGCCGATGCTGCCGCAAGACGGCGTGGATGTAGAGAACCCCGAGGGCGGTATCGCCGTTAGGATGCCCGCGCTTGTTCCCGACCAGCATCGTCGCGTACAGATTCACGAAATCTTCAATGTCACGGCAGAAGGTGAGCCATTCGCCACGGCGTACTTCCGGCACAGTAATAGCCTGTATCTGGAAGGTTATCCGGGTGCCAGCACTAAGTTTACCATGTCGGGCAACCGTGAGGCATACAACGGCGACCACGAACTGCATTCTGGCGACTCTGGCAAGCCCGTGTTCCTACTGCTCGACGGCGAATTAGTGTTGCTCGGAACCCACGGCGGCACCACTGCGGTCGGTTCATACGCGCACTACCTTTCGGAAGCAAACGCGGTCATGGCAGCGCTTGAGGCGAACAACGGCGGCTCGGACGGATACCAACTCCAACAATGGGAACCATAACGAAATGATTACCTATGCCGGAATACC
>JAAEPW010000640.1 GCA_024232355.1 Chloroflexota bacterium
CGAGTGCCCGTTGGCGAAGAACAGCGTCGCTCTTGAAGCCAGGTGGCCTAACAGAGGGGGTAGGGGAGCCGGCTTCACTGCTAACGACAGTATGCTGACCATCATTGTGAATGAACGTGTGCCTTCGATGCTCGGTGGCCGTCGGGCGAGTGGGACGCTGCTGTAGGGCGGCATCATCACACCAGAAATCGTTACTGAGATTGAAATCAATGGCGCGCTTAGCAACTTGATGCGCACGGATTGGCGGAGTCGTATCAGATTGTGGATTGACCAGAAACGGAATAGGCGTGCCAGTAGCTGTCGGCTCCACTGGAGCAAACGTAGCTTCATCCTCCTTCAACTCGCGCTTGCCTCGCTCAATTTATTGGCGAGAGTCGCGCTGCATCTGTGCGGTCATGCGATACCCCAGCACCGTAGGTATGGGCGGAGTCATTACTGATAGAGCACGTGGCGGTCTGCTGAGGTTAGGCTCCCCAACCCAACGACGGTCCCCTGCACGAGCTGATGGTCCCGGTCCCGGCTCCATGGCCTGCCGTTTAGCAGTACCTCCAATGGGCGGTTGACC
>JAAEPW010000641.1 GCA_024232355.1 Chloroflexota bacterium
CCCTATACCGAAATTGGCACATACGGCGGCCGCCTGCGCGGCATTTCCAAATCGCCCGAAAGCGGCACGTCAGACTTTTTGAGCACCCGTCACGTGAACATGTTCCGCTTTAGCGACGACCTGCTGACCATCGTCCCCGAAGTCGCCACGGCTTGGGAATTCAACGCTGACTTTACCGAGCTAACCATCTCTTTGCGCAAGGGACACAAATGGTCGGACGGCGAACCATTCACCGCAGCGGATATCGAGTTCTGGTTCAATGATATCCACCTCAATACCGAGTACTTTGAAAGCCCCTCCAGTGTCTGGGTCTATGGCGGCGAGCCTATGCTGGTTAAAGCTGTTGACGAGTCTACGATAAAGTTCTCGTTCGCTGCTCCGGCCCCGAACTTTGTCACTTTTTTGGCCACCACCTACAGGCAACCCTGGCAGCCCAAGCATTTCATGAGCCAGTTCCACCCCACGTACAACCCGGATGCCAACGCCAATGCCCAGGCCAATGGCTTTGACGATTGGATCGGGCAGTTCAAGCTCTACTACCACGACTGGAAGGACACATACCATCCATTTGACGGCCCAGGGGGCACACAGTTTGTCGTCCCCACGCTCGAGTCGCACGTCCTGGTCGAAGAAACGCCCGAGTTCCGCCGCTATGTCACCAATCCCTACTTTTTCATGGTGGATACGGC
>JAAEPW010000642.1 GCA_024232355.1 Chloroflexota bacterium
ATCAGAATTGATTTGGGCACGCAGGGATGTACCTCTGGTCCACTTGATGCTTCACACTGGCTTGCGGGGGGAGGAAGTCACGGTCCTGAAGGTGGAGAATGTCGAGCTGCGGGACCGCTCTGGCAAAATGAAGGTGATGGGAAAGGGGAACAAGCAACGCACAATCCCACTCAATGCCGAGGCACGGGCAGCGTTATCCGCCTGGATAAAGATGCGGCCCGAGACGGACGTCGTTGAGGTTTTCGTCGGTCGGCAGGGAGACAAGTTAGGAGAGAGGGCAATTCAAAGAGTCGTGTCGCGGATTGGAAAAGCAGCGGGGGTGGAGGATCTTACACCTCACGTGCTACGCCACTCGTTTGCAAAAAACTTGGTGAACGCCGGTGTGGGGCTGGAAACCAATGTCATTAAGTTAACGAACGGGTTTGTAGGTAACTGCGAACCGCTTGCGTCTAACGGACTTGAGACGAGGGGACTTTCGGCCTGTGCGGATAGGCTCAATAGTTCGCGTCATCACTTCCCACAAGCGGGTCAGAATGGATAAAACATCAGTACGTTGAAAAAGCAATACGACTGTGTCCTTCAT
>JAAEPW010000643.1 GCA_024232355.1 Chloroflexota bacterium
ATGAAGGACACAGTCGTATTGCTTTTTCAACGTACTGATGTTTTATCCATTCTGACCCGCTTGTGGGAAGTGATGACGCGAACTATTGAGCCTATCCGCACAGGCCGAAAGTCCCCTCGTCTCAAGTCCGTTAGACGCAAGAGGTTCGCAGTTACCTACAAACCCGTTCGTTAACTTAATGACATTGGATAGCGAGGAACACGCGGGCCTATACACTTCACTGGCGTTGGATGAGGCAGGACGACACGCTATCAGTTATTGCTCGTATAATTACGACTGCGATTCACACAGTAATTGTCACTCGTTCTGTGATGACCTAAAGTTTGCCCGGTATGACGGAGAGAGTTGGCAGACCGAAACAGTGGACGACGAGGAAAATGTTGGTTGGTACACATCGTTAGCGCTGGATGGGATGGATCGACCCCACATCAGTTACTATGCCAACTATCCCAACCATGAACTAAAATATGCCTGGCACGATGGATTCACTTGGCAGATCGAGACGGTGGACAGAGAAGGGCACGTTGGTCAGTATACTTCACTGGTGATAGATGAGGCAGACCGGCCTCACATCAGCTACTATGATGCAAGCAACGGCGATCTAAAGTACACATGGCATAATGGGGACGGATGGCAGATCGAGACAGTGGACGTGAATGGCTATGTGGGCCTGTATACGTCGCTGGCGTTGGATGGAGCAGGGCAGCCACATATCAGCTACCACGATGCAACCAACTATGACCTCAAGTATGCCTGGCGCGATGGTACCGAGTGGCACATTGAGACAGTGGACAGCGAGGGAGGCCTACATACCTCGTTGGCCTTGGATGGAATGGACCGGCCTCACATCAGTCACTATGATCGTTATCCCAACTATGACCTCAAGTATGCCTGGCGTGATGAGACGATCTGGCACATTGAGACAGTAGACGGTGATGAATATATGCACTATTATTATGCATCACTGGCTTTGGATCGAGTGGGCCGGCCTCATATCAGTTACTGTGAATTGAATCCCTTTATTATTTACTCTCCGCGATATTGCACCAAATTAAAGTATGCGTGGCGTGATGGGGTGACCTGGCATGTTGAGATAGTGGATGACAAAGGATATGCAGGCGGGTTCACCTCACTGGCTCTTGATAGAGCGGGCCGCCCCTACATCAGCTATAATGATAGCAGCAATCATAACCTAAAGCAGGCCTGGCTGGCAACTCCTCTTCCCCTGCTAAACAAACAGTCTTCGACCAACGATTATGTGCATTACGATGACACGCTAACCTATACCTTGACGACGTTCTTTGACTCTGGCTCAGGTGTCCGCTTGTGGGACTCTCTATCACCCATTCTTAACTACGTCCCCGGCAGCATCACGGGCATCGCCACGCCAACGGCGGTCTACAGCCCCACGGTCCATGCCATCGTCTGGCAGGGCACGCTATCCACCAACACTGTCCAGACGGTGAGCTTCCGCGTCACTCCAGACATCACTGTCACCAAGGCACTGTCGTCGCCACTGCCTATCGTCAACACCGCCTGGCTGACTGATACGGAGAGCGGCACGATTATCACTGACACGGCCATTGTTAACCTGATGCCTCTTCCCCTTTCTCTGAACAAGCAGGCTACGCTGAGCGGCGACCTGCGCAACAACGACACTTTGACCTACAGCTTGACTCTCTACGGCCCCGGCTTGCAAGTTCGTCTGAGAGACCCGCTGCCACCCAGCGTGAGCTATGTCCCTGGCAGCATCACGGACACCATCGGCATCATCTCTGGCACCCTCACGCTGCCAGCGGCGGTCTACAGCCCCACGGCCCACGCGATCTTGTGGCAGGGCACGCTGCCCACCGATACGGTCGAGGTGATCCGATTCCAGGTCACGCCGGGCATCACGGGGACGGGGTCGATGTCGATGTCGTTGCCCATCGTCAACACTGCCTGGATGACTGCCACGGAGAGCGGGCGGCGTGTCTCGAGCACTGTCATTGTTAATGGTGATTACGTCTACGTGCCACTGATATTACGCCAACTTTGGTAGAATTGTCGTCAACATATTTGCATATCAACGGGGGACGCGGCAGCGTCCCCCGTTCAGTATGTCGGGTCCCAGTTCACGGTTACTGTGTAAAAATCCCACATTCCGCTTGGGTTGCACTTTTGCGCCCAACGTGATAAACTTCTTTATGAGCGGATACATCATTTGCGCTCGACCTATCCAATCGCTAACTGACTTTTAACGCCCACCATACGTTTTCCCACAAGGGGCTGTCTAGTCATTTGACGTTTATGAGCAAGAACCACAAATGGGGAATTGAGCAATCGTGAAAGCACAAATCCTGGTTGTCGAAGACGAAGTCGTCGTAGCCGAAAGCATACGAAATAACTTGGAAAACTTGGGCTATGGCGTGCCAGATATTGCCGATTCTGGTGAAACAGCCATCGAAAAAGCTGGCGCGACACACCCGAATTTGGTCTTGATGGACATCAAGTTGTCCGGCGATATGGATGGTATTGAGGCCGCCGAACAGATTCGGGTTCGTTTCGATATTCCGGTGGTCTATCTCACCGCCTTTGCAGATGATGAAACTTTGCAGCGTGCCAAGATCACAGAACCCTATGGGTATATCCTCAAGCCGCTCCAGGTGAGAGACCTACATACCAACATTGAGATGGCGCTCTACAGGCACAAGATGGAGCGTAGGCTTCGAGCAAGCGAGGAACAGTACCGGCAAGCGGAGGCAGAGGCCAAGCGACGAACGATTCAACTGGAAACGCTGCAAGATGTGGGGCTGAAACTCACCGCCGAGCTGGATCTGGATACTCTGCTCCACGATATTGCCTCGTCGGCTATCGATCTGCTGGGAGGCACTTGGGGGGGGCTTTATCTTTACCGGCAGGATCAGGATGTACTTGAATGGGCCGTCACTGCCGGTGATAGCCCGCTGTTTGACAACCCGGCTCTTCATCGAGGTGAGGGGCTGGCCGGCAAAGTTTGGGATACCGGCGAGTCGTCTTTTGTGGATGATTACCGGCATTGGACGGGGCGTGCATCTTCCTATGATGACCACCTGCCACAAGCCATTGTTGCCGTGCCGGTTCGATGGGGCAAAGAATTCTTGGGAGTGCTCCAGGTTCTGGCAGATCCTCCGTACATTTTTTCCAAAGCCAATGCCGAACTATTAGGCTTGTTTGCCACACAGGTTGCCATTGCTATCCGCAACGCTCGGCTTTTTGATGAGGCCCATCGCCGGACTGAACGTCTGGCGGTCGTCAACCGCATTGCCAGGGCCGCTGATGAAACCTCTCACATAGATGACTTGATTGAGACAGTGGCTCAAGAGGTCACGCCCCTTTTTCAAGCGGATGCTTTCTGCATGGCCTTTTATGACAAAGAAACAAATGAACTGGACTATCGTATCCAGATGGACGAAGGTGTGCGCATGCCGGCAATGCAACGCTCTCTGGGTACTGGACTGACCGCTCACGTCATCACTGAAAAAAAATCATTGCTCATTCGAGACCTCGATCAAGAACGCGACAATTTACCACCGTTGCATATATGGGGATCTATGGACATCCCTGCATCCTGGCTGGGAGTGCCATTGCAGATTGAGGAACAGGTGATTGGAGTTGCTTGCGTACAAGCATATCGTTCTTATGCCTTTGATGAACAAGATCAACTATTACTCTCTACTATTACTGATCAATTGACTATGGCTGTGGAGAGCACTCGTCTTTTTCAGGCCGAGCGCGAGCAACGAGAGTTGGCTGAGGCTTTAGAGGAAGCGTCTGCTGCTGTCAGTACCCTGGATCTAGAAAAAGTGTTCGATCGTGTTCTGGAACAAGTAGAACGAGTTGTTTCTGGAGACGCCTTTAGCATTGTGCTGGTGGATGAGAACATTGCTCAGACAACTCGTTGGCGGGCACAAGAACACGTGTTTGTCGAAAATCCCGATTCCCGTCTGATCCTACCCATGGCCCAATATCCCGTCCTGGTGAAAATGGCGCAAACCGGCAAATCACTTGTCGTTCCAGACACAATGGCCGACCCTGACTGGGTGCGACAAGAAGGTTGGGAATGGGTGCGTTCCTATGTGGGAGCACCCATTCAACTGTCCGACTCGACGATTGGTTTTCTGACGGTGGATGGCATCCAACCTGATCAATTCAGTGCTGCCGATGCTCGACGGTTAGAGGCCTTTACTAGTCACGTGGCTACTGCCATTGAGAACGCCCGGCTGTATGAGCAGGCGCAGCGCCGTATGGAAAGCCTGGCAAACCTCAATCTGGCCTCGCAGGTGCTGGCTTCTTTTTTGGATGTGAAAGAGGTGCTGGATCAGATTGTGAACCTGGCAGGCTCTGTTGTAGACTCGGATTATACTAGCGTGGTGTTACTAAAGCAGGAGGGACGGCTAACACGGCAGGCTGATGACTTTCGGGATGTGCCCCCCATATCACAGCGTATCCGGGACCAAGGCACAACTCGTTACGTGCTGGACAGTGGACAACCACTGGTCGTGGACATGATCTCGGACGCACGCGAAATGATCCCGCCAATTCGCCAGTCTGATGGGACGTTGATGCAAGCCAACCCCGACATTATCGCATCTGGCATCCGTTCATTCGCTGCTGTTCCTATCCAGGCCAAGGGTGTGACAATGGGTGTGATGTTTGTGCACAGCCGCGAACCTCGGGCTTTTCATGGACAACTTGCCCTGCTTACTACCTTTGCAAACCAGGCCGCTGCTGCCATCGAAAATGCCCATCTCTTTCAGGCAGAGCACGAACAGCGAGAATTGGCCGAGGCGTTGGCCGAATCTGCTGCCATCATCAACACCCTGGATCTCGATCAAGTCTTGGACCGTATTCTGGAACAGGTGGATCGAATTGTCTCTGGGGATGCATTCAACGTCATACTCTTGGAAAATGAAATTGCCCGGGCAGTTCGCTGGCGAGGGTACGAGCATCTGGGGTTGGAAAAGTACATTGCTCACCTATCTGTTCCTCTGACCGAGTATCCCAATATGGTCAAGATGGCAGAAACCGGAGAACCATCTCTCATTCCTGATACGAGTACCGATACCGATTGGAGATTGGAGAGAGAGCAGGGGCGGTGGCGTTCCTACATCGGAGCGCCTATCCGAGTAGAAGGAGAGACAGTAGGGTTTCTTAACGTGAATGGTGTTCGAGCGGGACAGTTCGACGCGGACGATGCCCAGCGGCTTCAAGTTTTTGCCGATTACACCGCAGCCGCCATCGCCAATGCCCGGTTGCACCAAAAAGTGCTCGACTATACGGGACAATTGGAACAACGGGTGGAGGAGCGGACAGCACAACTTGTGGCTCAGTATGCGCGACTGGAGGCGATTCTGCACAGTACTGCCGATGGCATTATCAGTACGGATGAAAATGGCAAGATACTTCAGATCAACCCCGTGGCTCGTACGTGGCTCACTCAATCTTTATCATCGACGGACGTTCGGCGGCTGCGGGATGCAGTACAAGACCTGGCACAACGAGCGGCGGAGCGACCAAAAACAGTGTTGGAACTGACTAGACAAGACCTGGAACTAAAAACATCGCCTATCTCAAAGCCTGATATGGACGAAACCCTTCCACTGGCCCGGGGTGAGCCTGCGGCTGTTGTAGTGATCCACGACATTAGTGAACTCAAGGCTCTGGATCGAATGAAGACCAATTTTATCAAAAACGCTTCTCATGAACTCCGCACGCCAATCACGACGATCAAATTATATGTACACTTGATGCAGCAGGCGTCACCCGAGGACGAAAAATGGAATGTCTACCTGGACTCGCTGGCCCGGGAGATCGATGACCAGGCACAGATCGGAGAGGCTATCTTGCAACTGGCCCGCGTTTATAGTGGACAGATGGAACTGGATCAATGCCCCACTCGCCTCAACGAGTTGACCGAGACCATTATCATCAGGCACCATTCATCGGCTCGACAAAGAGAACTGACGTTGGAACATAAACCTACAGAACCGGGACCTATCGCGGCAGTGGACTCGATGCAAATGATACGAGTGCTGAACAACTTGGTAGAAGACGCGATCCGTTACTCGCTAGAAGGGGGAGGTGTCGTGGTTTCCACTGAACGGATGGAAGTAAATGGGCATATCTGGGCCACGATGGCAGTGTCGAGTACGGAGGAAGAAATACCAGAGCGAGACATGTCTCACATCTTTGAACGGCTGCTCCGAGAAGGGGATGAAGAACCCAGTTCGCAGCGGGTACGGGAGACTGGTCTGAGACTCATGGTCGTAAAGGAAATTGTAGAGCTGCATCAAGGACGGGTAACGGTGAGAAGCGACAAGGACATAGGCACTACCTTTACCATCTGGCTGCCCTCCGTTGACTAGAGAGGTACTGGCTGTGTCGAGTAATGTGAACGATTTCCACGAAATTCGGGCCACAATCCGACAAAAATACGTCGAGGTATCCCGCTCGACCGAGGGGCAATTTCGATACCTCACTGGCAAGGCCGGAGCAAAAGAGTTGGGATACGCCCCTGCGGCCATTAGAGATGCCCCAAGCGAATTGTTTGAATTCTTTTGTGGCGTGGGTAACCCGTTTTCTTTGGGTGATATCTATCCTGGAGAGATGGTGCTCGATGTGGGTTGTGGGGCCGGATTCGATGCTTTCACTGCCAGTCGCTTGGTCGGCGCAGCGGGCCGGGTGTACGGCATTGACCTTTCGTTAGACATGGTAGGCTGTGCCAAGAATGTTCTCACTCGATCAAACATTGAGGTTCAGGTTGCGAGTTCAGAAAGCATTCCTTTTTGTGACGATGCGTTTGACCTGGTGATATCCAATGGTGTACTCAACCTTTCTCCTTGGAAAGAGGAGAGTTTGCGTGAAATTTACCGCGTTCTCAAACCCAGCGGCCGCTTTCAATTTGCTGATATTGTATTGAAAACAGATCTCCCCCAAGAGATGGCAGGAAATGTCGTGGCATGGTCTCAGTGAATTGGAGGGGCGATCCCGGTCTGGGATCTGGTGATCTTGATGGAGCAAGCGATGTTCGTCAACGTCGAGTTCGTCGGCACGACGGATTTTAGTACTTCTCAGTACACCGTTGGAGCCGAGTTCAGAGCACAAAAGCCTTATTCTCGGAGAGGTATGTAGCACAGCCCCCTGTGGGCGATTTATGGGCAGCAGGATCGCAAGTTACTAGGCAAAAAAGAAAGGAGGACAAGATGTATCATACAGATTTCAAGTACAGGGAATATATACTGGCCGCTATCCTGGGGGCGATTGCAGGTGGTATTGTCGTCGTCCTCGCTACCAGGGCTATTCCCAAAATGATGTCTCGAATGATGTCGGGCATGATGCAGAATATGATGGGAGAAGATGGCTGCACGCCGGGAGACATGTGAAACCGAATGATGGAGGGCTTTGGTAAAGCCCAAAGTGAGTAAGAGATATGGCCATTCAAAGAGTAATGCGAAAGGCATTTCGCGAGCGTGCATTCCGGATGGCACGTCACGATCTGGCAATGTTCTTGCAAGACCATGAGGAAGAGCTTTTACAGGTCTTTCGCGAGGAAATACAACGGGTGGATGACGAAATACCCGAGGAGAACCTTTTCATCGACATCAAAATGGTTCCCCTGGGCGAAACGATCATCAAAGCTGTGCTGCGGGCAATGAATCGTTTTCTCACCGGAGATGGCGCGGAAACTACCGTTATCCAAGTGACAGAAGAAGCCATTATTGATCCTGAACCCTAGAGGATGAAAATGTAGGGTGGTTTCGCTAACTGCCTGGCTGCTATGGGTCGGATAACGGGCGGAGGCCGCCTAGATCGGCCTATAGGCCTGTTTTCGGAGCAGTTCAACGATTTTATGGACATACAAAAGCACTATACAGAAGCCTCGATCAAAACAGCCGATAACCTCAGAACCATCGCCCACTCGCTGACGCTGCGCGAGTTGTCGCAATTGTCCTTGCCCGAGATTGATGCTGTGGTTGAGGCCGTGGCGCAAGTAATCCCGGCGGGCAACGTGCCTGGCGTGATCTTGAGTGGATTGGCACGCCTAACGGGGCGCAAGCCCCCCAAAGAAGTGATCAAACGGGATATTGATCTATTATTCAAGGGTATCGAACAGGTCTTGGACAAAGCCGCGTACCTAACGGTCTTTGCCGGACCGGCGGCCGTCATCTGGGGCTATCAGAATTTGCTCAAACTGGCAGGCAAAGAACCGGACGATGCCTTTCCCGAAGGCACCTGGCAGTTTTACGTGGACTATGCCTTGCGGGAGGATACTGCGCGCCACGCCAACGAAACCTATGGCTTTGACACTGCCCTCAACCGGCACCAGATGCATTTGAGCGTGGTGGATCGTATCACAGCCTGGACGATGGCCGCCATTCACTGCCTGCACCAGTACGACGAACTGCTGAAAAATGAATGGTGCGAGCGTACCTACACGTACCTGCTACGCGAGATAACGAGCGGCGCAAACCTGGACGAATCCGATGCTGTCCGTTATACTCGGCTTTACGGCGATTGGACCAAGCGCCGCCCTTACAGCCGTGGCCCGGACGCGGCAGCCCAAGACACTTATCCCACGTATCGCCGCATCCAATTTGATCGTTTTCTGGAAAAGGCGTTGCGCGGTCTAGCAGAGAACCACGCGAACCTATATCGCCGCTGGAATAAACGGGTGCGCGTTGCCGAAAAACAGGACTTGCCTGCCTACCAGCGGCAGATGTCGATCCTGGCCTACCTGGAACCCAGCGCATACGGCGAGACGCGCACACCGATCTCGTTGAAACGGGCACATATCGGCGTGATTCATCGAGGGCGCTATTATTTGATACCTACCTGCGCGCCCGGCACTGATCAACCGGCAGACGTGGCCGTTGTACGGGCGCAGGTCGTGGCCATTGTGAAAGCGAATGCCTCGTCTGACTTGCCGCAAGCCTGCCTGGTCGCATTGGCCCAGACCAAACGGACGGCGTTGCCCGGTCTGCGCGACGAGATGAGTGAGACCATCGTTAGGGAATGGGACGCTTTGCGGTTGGCTCCGATCTTGTTAAACAGCGACCCTCGTCCGCGCCACCTGCCTCTGTCCGAATTGCGTCAGGCCGAACGCGGCGTCGGTGATCACGCGCTGACTATATTCGACACTGGCGAAACCTATGTCTTTGACCAGTCCCATATCTTTTTCGACGGGGCTTGGGGATCTGCCCTGGCCGAGATTTTGACCAACGAGGCCCTGGCTTGGGCTGTCTATTTGAACACCTTACCTCCCGCGCAACCCGCCGAGACTCGGCCCCCGGCGTTGGGTTTTCAATTCCGGCAGCGCGAACTTGACCAGATTCGCCAAGCGCCGCGCGTGACGACCGAAGTCGGCGTCGAGACAGAGGTGCTCAACGTTAAACCGATCTTGTCGCTGCGCAAACGCTTCAAGCAGCGCAGCGATCTACTGCGGCTGACGGTCAACGATCTCCTGATCCTCTATCGCGCCATTCACGCCGCCATCTACCGGCCCGCACCCGACCTGCTTGCCCGATTGCAAAATCTCGCCCGCGAGAGCGCGACCCGCTTGGCGGCACGGACAACCCTGGAAGAGATCGAACAGTCCGGACAGGTGAACCCGGCTATCTTGATCCCCGTAGATGCCAGCCAGCGCTCTCCGCGCGACCGGCTCTATCCGATGAGCTTTGAGGTTCCGCTGGCCGACCTGGACCTGCTCACCCTGCACGCCCGGACGGTTGCGGCGTTAGACGCTTATGAAAACGCCACAGGAGATCGTACCGCTGCCTACGAAACGTTCAACCAGCTTCAGCGCGAATACCTGGCTACGCTGGCCGGTTTTGGTGACGTGTTGAGCAAGGCTAAAGAGATCGCCTTGTTGGGCGAGAGCACTGGCGTCGGCACCATCAAGCTGTTGGCCCACATGCCCACGCCCTTGCAGCGTCTGCTGGACCAGATCCCCGGCCATTTCGACGTGCTGAACGACATCATCAAGGGGCGTGAAGTGTTCTCCAACGTGGGGGCCGTCGTGCCGACCAGCACCCTCACCCGCTTTATCACTGCCAAAGATGACAACGAGAAAAAGACGCTGGCCTGGGGTGTAATCACCGACGCGACGGGCAACATGCGCGTCACGCTGCGCGACTTTCGGCCCCACGTCCGTTTGCTGGCGGCTGCCGGGCAGAAGGAAACAGCCGCCCAGGTCGCCCAGGATTATGTCGATAGCTATGCCCACGGCGTGAACCGCTTTGTGGCCGATGTGCGGCGCATCGTACTGGCCAGTCGTGAAACCCGCAGTCAAACCGGAGAGAAATAGTGATGGATGATCCCCTGATCGGTTCTCAGCTTGCCAATTTTCGTATCGAGCGCCTCATCGGGCGCGGCGGTATGGCCCAGGTCTATTACGGCTGGGACGTGAAACTGGAACGTCCGGTAGCGGTCAAAGTGATCGACGCCCGCTACCGAGACAACCCGACGTATGCGGAACGCTTTGTGCGCGAGGCGCGGGCCGTGGCGACGTGGCATCACGAGAACATTATCCAGATTTATTACGCCGACGACGAGGATGGCCTCTACTACTTTGTGATGGAGTGCATCGAGGGGCTGAACCTGGGCGAGCTGCTGTCTCAACACATCGCCGAGGGCGGGCTGATGCCCCACGCCGAGGTGCTGCGCATCGGGCGAACCATCGCCAGCGCGCTCGATTATGCCCACGAAAAAGGCGTCATCCACCGCGACGTCAAACCGGCGAACGCGATCATGGCCAGCGATGGTCGGGTTGTCTTGACTGACTTTGGCTTGGCGATGGACGTGGAGCAAGGGTCTCTGGGGGAGGTCTTTGGCTCCTCGCACTATGTCGCGCCAGAACAGGCCCGCCATTCCGCCGACGCCGTTCCCCAGTCCGATTTATACTCGCTGGGCATCATCCTGTACGAGATGCTGACCGGCACGGTTCCTTTTGACGATCCCTCTCCCACTGCGGTGGCGCTCCAACACGTTACTATGCCGCCGCCACCTCCACGGGAGGTCAATCCCGGGCTTGGCAAAGAGATCGAAGCCGTTTTGCTAACTGCGTTATCCAAATCTCCCGATGAGCGTTATCAAACAGGTGCTGAATTGATCGATGCACTGCAAGAGGCTCTGCAAATCGAGCCAGCCGATATCTCTGCATTTGCACAGGTAGAGGTTGAGCCGGTCGAACTACCGCCGATGCCTGCTGGTGTGCAGCCTCCTTCCTCAAAAATCGGCGATAGCTTGATCGGGCAACAATTTGACGAATATCGCCTGGACGCCCTGCTGGGACAAGGCGGTATGGCGCGGGTCTATCGCGGGCTGGACGTGCGCCTCAAGCGCTGGGCGGCGATCAAGGTCATCGACGCGCCGTTCCGCGCTGACTCGGATTATGCTGCACGCTTTGAGCGCGAGGCCCAGGCCGTCGCCCAGTTGGAGCATCCTCACATCGTCCGGCTGTATCGCTACGGTGAGGCGAACGATCTGCTCTATATGGCGATGCAGTATGTCGAGGGGATAGACCTGGGTGCTCTGTTGGCCGTTTACCGGGCAGACGAGGAACGTATCGAGCCGGAAGATGCCGCCCGCATCGTGCGAGAGGTATGTTTGGCTCTGGATTATGCTCATAGCAAGGGCGTCATCCATCGTGATATCAAACCTTCCAACATTATGCTGGACGCACAAGGGCGCGCGATCCTGGCGGACTTTGGCCTAGCCCTGCTGACCGAGGTCGGGACGCAAGGCGAGATTCTCGGTTCTCCCCGCTACGTTGCGCCCGAGCAAGTCATCTCGTCGGCCAACGTCGTGCCGCAGAGCGATCTATACGCCGTGGGTATTATTCTGTACCAGATGTTCACCGGTCAATCTCCTTTTGACGCCGCTGACCCTCTGGACGTCGCCATGTTGCACCTGACCGAGCCGCCCCGTCCGCCGCGAGAACTGTGTCCCGACGTCAGCCCGGAACTCGAAGCGGTGATTCTCAAAACATTGGCCAAAGAACCTGCAGACCGGTACCAGAGCGGCGCCGAGCTGGCTGACGCACTGGACCAGGCGCTGCAAATCCAACCGTCCGAACCTCCCGTACCCGCACCGACCACGGATGCGGTAAATCTCTCAATTTCCGATCGCGTCGCCTTGAGCCTCAAAGCGCATCCGCTCCCGCCAATTCCGGCTGCGGTCGCAACACCTGCTTTGAAAAGGACCAAATCAGAACCGGCCAAGCCTGAACGAGTAAAATCGAAACCGGAACCTGTTCCCGCCCAAGTGACGGTCAAGGCGCTTCCTGCCTCAGCTAGCGCATCATTGCGCGAACGCTTGCCCATCTTTATCAGTGGCGCGGGGATCGGGATCACGATTGTGGCCTGTGTGCTGGTTATTCTTCTGACCGTCGTCGTTGTCTGGCTGATCAGCAGAAATCAAGACGACCTGGGATTGGATCAATCTCTATCGCTTGCAACGCCATCCGCGACAGAGACCACAGTCCCAGTCATCCTAACCTCGACACCAACTATTCCCCCTGTCGTGCATGCCGTTGATCCTTCAGAAGGCACTCTTGCTCCCACTGTACCTGCTTTCACCATCGAGCCTACTTTTACCATTGCGCCCACGCCTACTGCACCACCACCAACTCTAACTCCTACCACAGCAAGTCCGACAGAGTACGACCTGCTTGTCGTGAAACAGGGCGACGATGGCATATTCTTGTTCAACCGGGGAGCGGAACCTTTTCCTTTGGTCTGGCTTCAATTGGGGGATGGCGACAAAGTAATCTATGGCCTAGAATGGGGCATCGAAGCGCTCCCCAATGGCGCTTGCGTCGTCGCGTGGAAAGACGACAAAGATATCCAGATACCAGACGGCCTGACGTGCGAGGTGGTCGGTGAACAACTGACCCGTGATGGACCAAAAAGGTTTTGGAAAGAAGCCTTTGACATCTACTATGCCGGAGAGACAATTGATACTTGTGCCAAAGACTCGCCAGGAGGTACCTTTACCATTCCTATTCAGACGAGCGAACGACTGCTGCTCATCGCCCGGCGGAACGAGGATGGCCTGTTCGTGGTCAACTATATGGCAAGCGATTTTGAGCTGCAGCCGCTGCGCTTGGGCGAGGGCGAAAATAAAATGGCGAGTGGCGACGAGTGGGGCATAGCCACGCTCGAACGGGGGAGCTGTGTCACTGTTTGGAAAGATGATCACGAACCCCGAGCACCTGATGGGCTGACGTGCAATCGGGTTGGCGAACTTTTATCCCGTCGTGGAGATAAGCAGTTCTGGAAATCGGCGTACAACGTTTATTACAATGACGAACTGGTTGGCACCTGTGAAAATGAACAAGAACGGTGCATCATCAATTTGTCAAACAATGATCCCTAAATGATCATTCAAGAGTAACTTGGTCGTAATACACATATTTCCCGAGGAAAATTACGCAAATAATACCACGTTGTTTCTGAACAACGCCTAAACATCGATGATTATGAATTCAATACAACAACTCTTGCCAGTCATAGTGATACTTTTCGTTTCTACCTTTACCCGGTCCACTATCGGTTTTGGTGATGCTCTAATCGCCATGCCGCTGCTTGTGATGACTATCAGCGTCCAGACAGCCACGCCCTTGGTCGCCTTGATGGGCTTTACTATTGCTATCACGATCCTATCTCGGAATTGGCGCGAGGTGGACATCAAAGCCGCGTGGCGTTTGATCGTGTCGGCGCTGGTGGGCATACCGATCGGCATTTTGATGCTCAGAGATGCGCCGGAACAGATCGTAAGAACCATTATGGGCGTGGTGCTCGTCTTGTTCGGGCTGTACAGCCTGATCACGCCGCGTTTTCCGACGCTTCAAAGGCAAGGATTCGCCTACATCTTTGGCTTTGTGTCTGGCGTGCTGGGCGGTGCCTACAATATGAATGGTCCACCCATCGTCATCTATAGCGCCTTGCGGCGTTGGCCGCCGGAACGTTTTCGCGCCACGATGCAGGGTTATTTTTTCCCGTCAGGGATATTTTTCCTGATCGGTCACGCCCTGGCAGGCTCGTTGACGCGAGAGGTGCTCACATTCTACGGGTACTCGCTGCCCTTTATCCTGCTGGCGATTTTTGTGGGAGGCAAACTCAACAAGGCAATACCCAGCGGCCGCTTTGAGCGATTCGTTCACGTGTTCTTGATCTTGATCGGCGTGTATCTTTTCTTCTAAATCCCTTGGGAGGTCAAAAAATGAACCCCATCTATCTTGACTATAACGCTACGACGCCTACCGCTCGCGAAGTGGCCGATGCGATGATGCCATACCTATACGAGCACTTTGGCAACCCTTCCAGCAGCCATCCCTACGGAGTTTTGACCAAGCGGGCGGTTGAGACTGCCCGCGCTCAGGTGGCGGCATTGCTAAACTGCCAACCCTCTGAAGTGATCTTTACCAGCAGCGGCACCGAAAGCAACAACTATGCCATCAAGGGAGTCGCTCTAGCGCACCGGGAGCGGGGGAACCACATTATCACCTCGGCGGTGGAGCATCCGGCCGTCATCGAGGTGTGCAAGTGGCTGGAGACCCAGGGATTCCGCATCACCGTTCTGCCAGTGGATGAGTTTGGCCTGGTGAACCCCGCCGACCTGGAGCGAGCCATCACGCCCGACACATTGTTGGTGACAGTGATGCACGCCAACAACGAGGTCGGCACGCTTCAACCCATCGCCGAACTGACCGAGATCGCGCACCGTCACGGCGCACTGATGCATACCGACGCCGCCCAATCGGTGGGCAAAGTTCCGGTAGAGGTGGATGCGCTGAGTGTCGATCTGCTTTCCATCGCTGGGCACAAGCTGTACGCGCCCAAGGGCATCGGCGCGCTCTATGTTAGCAACGGCGTCCAGTTGGCCCAGTTGATGCACGGCGCGGGCCACGAAGGTGGGCGCAGACCCGGCACCGAGAATGTGCTCGAAATCGTCGGGCTGGGCCATGCGTGCCACATGGCCAAACGAGACTTGGAAAAGAACACGGCCCACTTTCGGGCGATGCGCGACCGGCTCCACGACGGATTGCTGCGCGAGTTGGGCCAAGATTCGGTCCGGTTGAACGGTCACCCGGAAAAGCGATTGCCCAACACCCTCAGCCTTGCTTTTCACTCGGTCGCGGCTCACACACTGCTGCCAGAGATCGGCGAGCAAGTGGCGGCCTCGGCTGGATCAGCCTGCCACGCCGACGTGGTCAGTGTTTCGGCGGTGTTGGAGGCGATGCAAGTCCCAGTGGATTGGGCGATGGGCACCGTCCGCTTTTCGACGGGCCGGACCACGACTGCGGAGGAAATAGATCGGGCGGTCGAGATTGTAGCTGGGGCAGTTCGCCAGCAGGGGCAAAACCAATGACTCAATCCTTGATCCAATTGACACCTCAGCTCTGGGTAGCGCAAAGCAAGCTCTATGCCACCAACAGCAGCATCTTTATCAGCCAGGGACAGGCGGCTTTGATTGACCCCGGCATCTACCCGAACGAAATCACGGCCATTGCCCGCTTTGTGACAGAACAAAACGCCACGCCGCAAGCAATCATCATTACCCACAGTCACTGGGACCACATTTTGGGGCCAGAACAGTCCCCCGGCGTTCAAGTCGTCGCCCAGGCGAATTATGTGCAAGAGACGAGTGGTGTGTACCAGGCCAAGCTCCTGCGGCAAATCGCCGATTGGGAGGCGCAATCTGGCATTGAGCGCGAGCAGCCTTTTACTATTCCTCACCCCGACGTGACCTTTGAAAAGACAAGTACCTTGGACGTTGGAGACCTTTCCTTGCATCTGGATCACACGCCCGGACACGCTGCCGATGAGTTGGTAGTCTACCATTCAGAGAGCGCCACGTTGTTGGCGGGCGATAAGCTGAGTGACGTCGAAATCCCCTATGTCAGCGACAATTTGGCAGCCTACGAGCAGACGTTGGCGATGCTGGCGGCCAGAGACATTCACCGGCTGGTTCCGGGCCACGGCAAGGCCACAACCGACCCTGTCGAAATCCAAGCCCGTATCTCTGCCGACATTGATTACCTAGCGGCGCTGCGCGATCAAGTGGGGCAGGCTGTCCGCCATGGCAGGACTGTGGAGGAGACCGTCGAATTGTGTGCCCGCATATCCTACCGTTACCCGGAGGAGAATGCAGGCGGGCACCGGTTGAACGTCGAGAGCGTCTATGTCGAACTCGGCGGTGTGGCTGACCCACGAAAGGTCGGCTGGGGTAAGGGAATTCCAGAGAAATAAATCTCCCAAATAGATTTTGTGATGCAGTCAACGACGCCGTGAAAAAGCAGATTATGATGGAATTCTTGGAGCTTTGCCGGTTATTATGTAACTCGCGTGCGATTTATGAGATTCTCCGCCGTAAATGTTGGGAGGACTTGACTGGAAAAGCCTAAATCTTTGAACGAGACAGACCGAGTTCTATCCTGTCATTAGAAAAGGAAAGTTGATATGAAGAGCACTGACAGATTTCTCGTTGGCATTGTCGTCGGTATCGTCGCGTTGGTGATCGTGGCTTTTGTCGTCACCCTCGTCCGGCCCGAGCCGACGTACCAGGCGGAGGACTCCCCAGAGGGTGTAGCGCACAACTATTTGTTGGCACTGCAACAGGGAGAATATGAGCGTGCCTACGGATATTTGTCGCCTACCCTCACTGGCTACCCGGCCTCGGTGGATGAGTTTGTCGATGTGGTCACGGATTATTCCTGGCAGTTCCGTCTCGATGCCGACACAACCCTGGCAATCGAGTTGGCCCGAGTGGTCGGCAGCCGGACGGTGGTGCAGGTACGCGAATCGCGCTTTAACGGCGGCAGCTTGTTCGGCGACAGCCAATCCATCACCACGTTTGACATCAAGTTGGAATCGGAGCAAGGCGCGTGGAGAATAGTAGACGCCGACCATTATTTTGCAAGATGCTGGAGAAACGACAAAGGATGCCAATAGCCAGTCACGCAATACGTTTCACGTAAAGGGAGAGATCACAATGACTACTGTCCGCCGCTGGTACGTTTACCTCGTTAATGCTGTCAGTTTGCAGGCAGTGACGTGGGCCGTTATCGCTTTGTTGCGCAATTTGCTGATTCCGCAGCTCGATCCGCCGCCCTCGGCGATTGCGTTTGAAATCTCGGTGATCATCATCGGACTGCCGATCTTTTTGGTTCACTGGTGGTGGGGGCGGCGATTGGCCGCCAGGGCACAGGAAGAGCGCGGGGCCACCCTGCGCCGGTTTTATCTCTATGGCACGATGACCGTGTTCCTGGGGCCGTTTATGGCCCTCGTCTATGACTTGCTCTTTACGTTGATGCGGATCGGGACTCCCATAGATAACTCGCACCGGCCCTACAACATGAGCCACGGTAATACACTCTTTTACGACATACTGGCTCTACTCGTTCTGGGCATGCTCTGGTTCTATCATCGGCAGATCGTCACCGCCGATGCCAAGGTGATCCCAGAGACGGGCGGAGCGGCTACGGCGCGGCGATTATATATACTGGGCTTTACTACCGTTGGCCTGTTTACGACGTTCGCAAAGGTCACCGAACTGTTGCACTGGATTATGCTGCAACTGGGGAGCTCGATGTTTTTGAGAGGCTCGGACCGGAGGGCGGACTTTGCTGCCTTGATTACGGCCGCGCCGTTGTGGCTGATCTTTTGGCGTTGGGAGCAGCGAGTGTTCGCTGAGAACCAGGAGGAGCGCGCGTCGGTCTTGCGCAAATTCTACCTGTATGCCGTGGTCTTTATCGGGGCGTTGAGCGTCGTCGCCAGCAGCACGGGCATCCTGACGGGTATCCTTCGCCGCGTCATCAGCCTGCCGCCGGAGGGCGATGTGCGTGACCCTCTATCCATCATTATTGTGATGGGGGTTGTGTGGGCCTACCACGCGTTCGTGCTACGGAACGACGTCGCTGCCGGGGAGACGCCGCGGCAGATGGGCGTGCGTCGTCTCTATCTGTACCTGATCGCCTCGATTGGCCTGTTTGCCTTACTGGTGGGACTGAGTGGTAATGTCAGTGTGATCATTCGCACTTTGGATGCTGGCTTTGGCAATGCACTAAAGGAGCAACTGACTTGGTTCACGGCGGCCATCATCTCTGGACTATTGGTCTGGATATTGCCCTGGCGGCGAGTGCAAGATACCGCAGCCAAGTCTGGCCTAGACAGCGCCGATGCGCGACGTTCGATCGTGCGCAAGATTTACGTCTATGCCTTTTTGTTCATTGCCACGATGACGGTGCTGGGCAGCGCGGTGTTTGTCGTGTTTAGAATCGCGGGTTGGATGTTGGGCTTGGATGCTCCCACGCTAAACGAATTGGGCCATGCGATTGCATTTATCATCATTGCCGTTGGTGTGTGGGTCTATCACGGCGTTATCCTGCGCAGCGACCATCGCTTGTCGGACCAAGATCAGGCTCAACGGTTGGCGGCCTTGCGCGTGGCCGTGGTGGATGTGGGCGATGGGCAGTTTGCGCGCGCGGTGGTGGATGGGCTCAAGCGAGAAGCGCCGGAACTGGCTCTAGAGCCGATCTTGTTGTCTCATGCGCACGACGACGAAACAATTGCTGCCCAGTTGGCCCAAGCCGGGTTGATCGTTGGGGCGTGGACGATCGCTGGGGGCGGCACGACGTCTCCAGCCATCGCACAGATGGTGGCGGATAGTCCGGCGCGCAAGTTGTTGATTCCCACCCGTCTGCAAGGGTGGGAATGGGCCGGGGTGGATCGCTGGAATACCGATGCTCTTGTTCATCAAACCGTGCGTGCCGTCAAGCAGATCGCAGATGGGGAGGTGGTCGAACCAGCACATCCGATGAATGCGGGTAATATCATTGCCATCGGTATTGGCGCGATCTTTGTGCTATTTGTGATTCTGTCCTTGATCAGTCTTGGTTATCGAAATTATCTTATGATGTAGGTATTTGCAGATAGGAGTAGGGAGAATGGAGATGATTCAAACGGAACGACGCGAACAGGTAGCCATCATCAAGTTAAATCGCCCTGTCACCAATGCACTCAACCTTGAATTGGTTAACGAGCTGACTGAGGCGCTACAGAACATGAAAGACGATACTGATGTACACAGCGTCGTTCTAAGCAGTTCAAACGAAAAGTTTTTCTCGATTGGGTTTGATATTCCCTATCTATTTGAACTGACCATGAGGGATTTTGCGGTCTTTTACCGGGCATTCAATCGAGCTTCTATAGACCTGTACACATTTCCCAAGCCGACGATAGCCGCAATGCCGGGGCACGCGATAGCAGGCGGCTGCATCTTGCCGCTCTGTTGCGATTATCGGTTCATTGCCCAGGGCCGAAAGCTGATGGGACTGAACGAGGTCAAACTCGGAGTTCCTGTTCCATACCCGGTTGATTGTATCTTGCGTGAGATCATCGGAGTCAGAATTGCCCGCGAGGTCGTGGAGGTTGGTGAATTCTATCCATCTGAAGAATTGCTCCAAATGGGCATGGTAGACCAGGTCGTGCCGTCAGAGTATGTGATGCCCAAGTCCATCGAAAAAGCCGAGTCGTTGGGCGCACTGCCTCAACCGGCGTTTGCAAAGATCAAACAGAATCGTACGGACATAGTCAAAGCGCGGATTCTGGATCGTCTTTTGGAAAAGGAGCGGGCGTTCATCGAGTCTTGGTATGCTGGCGAGACCCGTGAACGCTTACAGCAGGCGATGGAGAAATTCTAGGCGAGGCGAGTCAAATAACGGGAAGCGGGCAAAGAAGGTACTGGTTCAGTTGGGTGGGATTTCTGGATAGTCAGCCGATTGTGGCTCAAAAAGGGGCTTGTAGCCGAGGTTTCCATACCTCGCAGGGCCTTACGCGCTATGGAAAGCGCGGCTACATCGTAATCCCATTCAACTGAACCAGTGCCGCAAAGAAAGGAGA
>JAAEPW010000644.1 GCA_024232355.1 Chloroflexota bacterium
CTGTGACTTGTCGCAGGTCTCGCCATTGTGCGCCTCTAAAGAGCTGGTAGCTGAAGGGGGAGCAGGAGGCACGGTTAGCCAGGTCTCACAGGTTGACCTGGCTTTGGATCAGAACGGCACAGTACACATGATTTGGGCCGAGGGAGACGAACGGGGAATATACTACAGCTACAAGACGGTTGGGCAAAACTGGGCAAGCAAGATTTTCATCGAAACCTCTGAGGGTATCAGTGACTTTCCAACCATCGCCGTTAATCACTTTGACGGTGAGAATTATGCGCACGTCGTGTGGGCGCAACAACTGGGTGATACATCACCCTATCACGTGGCGAAATACAGCCGGTGGGATGGAGCTCAATGGATGAATGATTCTTTTCAGTTAGGAGGATGGCCGGATTATCCGGCGCGAAATCTATCCATTGCCGCTGACGACTATGGCAACGTCTACGTGGTGTGGGACTTGTTGGTTGATTATAGCGAGTACAAACGCGAGTACGTCATTGGTCAAAGGCACTCCTACGATAACGGAAATTTTGGAAGTTGGCGCGACGCGCGCACGTATCCAACGA
>JAAEPW010000645.1 GCA_024232355.1 Chloroflexota bacterium
ATAGTGAGTCGAGCAGTCAACATGAGAGTGTCTCTACTCCTAACCGTGACCCATGCCATCGCAGTCGCCAACCGCATAGGCAGAAGCAAGGTGGCCCGTTTGGACCGCGAGTGCCGATGTTTGCACCGCCGGGCATTCCTACTTTTCAGTACCTGCCGCAGGTGACATCGACGCGTAGCCCGGGGGCTAAATCAAAGACTAATGTCCCAATCCATGTGTCTCCTACCCAGCCGCCCACTGGAGGCGCCGCTAAACGACAGGCCATGGATTCACGACTGACACCTTCAGCGCGTGCTGGGGATAGCCGCCGCGCCGGAGAACCCAACCTTGGTAGGCCACCACACACTGCATTTGTGATGACCCCGCCCGCGTCTACAGTGCTGGGGCATCGCCCGACTGAGCAGACACAACGCGAGTCTCGCCGAGAGATTTTGCGAGGCCAATGCGAATTGAGAGAAGATGCAGCCACATTTGCTTCGGCCGAGCCAACGGGCAATGGCATG
>JAAEPW010000646.1 GCA_024232355.1 Chloroflexota bacterium
ACGCCCGGGCCCAAACTGCGGAGGTTCGGGTAGGCGAGGGGCATAAGTAGCCCATTTCAAGCCTCATTTAGTTATCTATCCCAGTGGTCAGCTTGAGCCACTGAGCCATGAAAGGCGGGGCGGCATCGTCTTTGACGATCCCCGTTGATGACGGCCGAAAAAGGGCCTGCAGGATGAGCTGACGGACATCGCCCTCTGGTAGTTCGCCCTCCCTCAGCAATGCGAGGTACGTTAGGAGCATCGTTCTTCGCTCCGCAGCGTCGTCATGTAGGTGAATGTTGCTCATCAGCAATCGCACAAGGACCCGAATCGCCCAAACGCCAATGGTCGCAATTATGGCGACAAGCCCCAATTTCCAGATCTCTACATCCATCACCTTTGTCGCCCCCATCACCGTTCTTGTACTGAGGAAGAGCCCAAGGCCAACGAGTACAAAAGCAAGGATTGACAGGGCACACAAGGGGTACCACGTATCACGATCTAACAATTAGGTGCTAAGCTCTTTGGTTTCAAATAGATAGCATCCATCCAGCCAAGGCCTCAGCAGCTCAAAAATACCTGATAAGCATGATGTAGGCGCGGAAGAAGATGGCCTCAGAATCTCGGCGCTTTGCTGACGAGCCCGAGCGAACCTCATGATCATCAACGGGAGTCAACCCGACGGCTGTTACCGAGTGGGGCCAGCTGTCCGTTTACCCCAGCTGGCCGGCGAGACTGTTTCCAGTACTATCAGAAGAGCAATCGCGATTCTCGGAATACGAAAGCACCAACGTTGGCACGACCGTACGGAGGCCCGATGAAAACGAAAATTCTCGCCCAAGTTCTTCTCGTAATGTTCGCATGTCAAGCCAGGGCTAGCGACCCAATCGACCTGACGTTCAGCCTCTCTCTTCTTCCCCAGGTCGCGGAATACGTCCTTGATGACGACGGCCACTTGATCGAGCTGCACGGCCTGCTCACCCCGCCAGGTTCCTCTCCACCAGAGGTTATGGCCGTGGCCTTCCTCAGGACCCACCATGACCTCTACCCAGCCGCCCCGGGCACAACCTTTCGCCGGGCCTGGATGGCGACCGTTGAGACCGACACTCTGGTTGCCCTCAGACAGGTGATCGATGGCTTCGAGGTCGAAGGCCAACACATCGAGTGCGTGATTACCGCCGAGGGAGTGCTTTCAAGCGTTGTGGGCACTGTCCTGAATGAGGGTGACCTCGGTGAAAACACGGGCACCACCGTGGCTGAGGAGAATGCCTACCTGATTGCCCTTCAGGCCCTGTGGCCCGGTGAAGGGGGCGGCGGGCTGGCAGAGCTTTTTAATCATGCTGCCACCAAACTCCTCGATCCGGGAACCCTTCGGCCCCTGTGGCGAATCGAGCTGGTCAAGAGGGAGCAACGGCGGCTGATCCGTTATACCGTACGCATCGACGCCCGCACTGGCGCAGTCCTTGCGTCCACCACCGCCGACGTCACGGCCCTGGCCCGCGGCCAGCGCTCGTCAGTTGTCCTCAAGCCGACCCAAGCCTCGGATGACAAAACAGCAGGTTGTGCGCCGTCTCCAACCATCCTCGCGGATTTCACCACCAGCCCCGGCTTTCTCGAGTGGCACAGTCAACATCTCGATCAATGGGCCCAGGAGACCAACCAACAAACCGGGGCCCTCTCCGCCTATCTGGAGACCGCAGGCTACTCGCATTACTACGACGACTACGGCCGGATTACAAGGTTCGTGGAGGACTTCCCCGCTGGCTACCCACGAGTGCGTTTCCATTTCTCCTACATCGAGCATCCGATGGAAATCCTGTTCAGGTGGGGCACCACCGAGGCCGAGATGGCTCTCTGCAACAGTCCCTTCAAAAGTGGAATCGGCACGGTGGTTATGACGCTGTACCTTGATGATTCCGATACCTGGCCGCCGACCACACAGAGTAGATTGTACATTCACTTTATGTCAGCGATGATTGATGCCAACTTCACCAAGATTGATCTCATGCCCGGGCCGCGGCTCGAGTTCAACGCAGAACCACGCCTGCTCGACAGCCAGGGTGATGTTCCAAGCGAGTTCGTGGCCGGTGGCAGCGCCTTCATACACCAGCAGGTGATCAACAACGGCTGTCCCTTACGGCCAGAGCCGGCCAGTGCAGCCGAACGCGGAATCCAGTACCGATTGGATAAATTGGTCGGCTATACCCCATCTGACTGGCGGATATCGTGCTATGGCAACCCCGACCCGAACGATGACGGGCGGGCCTATGTACCTGGCGGACTGGGCTCTGGGAGAACCGCAGATCACAAGCTGTGCCGGGTGTACTTCCCGACCCGCCGCGCTGGGGTGGCCGGGCAGTACGAGCTGCTGGGTGAATTCATCGACGATCCCACCAAGCCGCCCATCTCCTACCAGTTCGAGCTGACCCAGGACACTACCCCAAACCTGATAATG
>JAAEPW010000647.1 GCA_024232355.1 Chloroflexota bacterium
TGGTTGCCGGATAGTCTCCCCAAGTTTGAAAAAGTTTTTTGCACCCCTGTATATGGGATAATTCTGTGGAAAACCCCCATATACGGGGACATGGACGAGTTTTTCCCGTCGCCAAGTTAGCGGAAACTAAAGTTGAACAAGATCAAGCCAAAAGTGGTTTCACTGGTTTACTACTGAGCATTGGTGCAATGGTTTCCACAACCACATCTGATGTCATTCTGAAAGCTTTGGAGACCGTTCCCACCAAGAAGGTTCTGCTCTGGTGTAAAGAAACGCTTGGCCAGTCTGTTCAAGCAAATAGACAATTGGTCTTTGCTTCCCCGAAAAAATCGGAACAAAAATGGAATCAATCGTGGACTGCCGTTTGACCAATTTTCACCAGCCTACCCCACACCTGGGAAGAATTATACTGATCAATTCGGGGCGACTATGATCCAACCGATCATCCGTCTCGAAAAAAGCCGCGTGCTAACACAGACAAGCCAAATGCAATCAAAAGCAGTGGTCCAACGACACTCCATCCTACCATATTTCCTAGCCCAACAGCTAACAAAAAGGCTGCAAAAAAGAGTGTGCCGCCCACTGCCCGCCGGTAAGCCGGCACAACCAAACGAACAAGCGCCTCTAGAAACACGATCACCGCAGACCCAATAAAGATGATGGGCCAGGCATCTACATAAGACTCTCGGATTCCCAAGTTCGCCAAAAATCCTAGATTCCCCGCCAGCAGTACCACCCCGGCCCACATGAGGATACCGGCCCACACGACGGCACTTAGAGGGTCTCGACGCCACTTTTCGTACCCAAACCCGCCCCGTGATTTTTCCTCCTCCTTCTCGTGCTCCTTTTCTTCCTCTTTTCCGTAAAATTCTCGATCAGACATGGGTCCCTCCCTTTAGCTAATAATCAATCGTCAGAACGATGACTCTGCCCAATATTATACTTGACTCTCCAACAATGTCGAATCAAGACTTGCGATGATCATAAATATGCTCAATCCTTACCCAATGACCGCACCACCCCTTTCGCATCATAACGGTACCAATAAAGAGATGCCTCATTCCAATTGCCATCAGTATCAAATGTGATGGGACCCAATTCTCCCTCACGCTCGGTAGTGGGGAATGCTATCGCCATTCCATTACGTGTTGGCTTTCTATAGATGACAATGTCCTGCCCCAATACCTCCAACAATATCCAAGTGGCCTCATAGGCCGGGAGAGCCAATGGGCCAGGTGGCACACCGTTTGATATAGCCTGATAGGCAGAAACTATGTTTTTGTCAAAAAACACGGTTTCATCGTCTGGAAAGGGCCAGGGTGTGACAAAGACCGCTCCAGCAGCCACATCCTTGGACACAGCGACAAAGTCGGACACTGCCAACTCGGGTCCACCCAAGAATAGTCCCTCCCAGTTCATCGTCCGCAGCGCAGAAATCGTCTCACCCGCTGTTACAGGGTCGGCATCACACAAAACCACCTCCACACCCGAAACCATTACACTCTCCAGCCAATTCGCTTGGTCCAGTGACGCGACCGGCCATACCTGCACCTGATACGATTGCGCAATCTGCTGTAACGCTACCCCCAGCGAACCGTCGTTGGTCACAAGCGCGACTTGATCATGTTCCAATTCATCGAGGTATTCAAGCAATGCGCTCGCCACCACCTTGGCTGAAGGAGCTAGGCGATAAACATCTCCCTCTGTAAGCATCGGAGCAAACACATCCGGGGCAACCAGTGGAATACCCGCCTCAGCATAGATATCTGAGGCAGCCAAAGTCGTCTCCTCACGAAAGTGACCAATAACGGCGACAACCTGGGGATCGGTGGCCAGTTTGCGGGCCTGCTCGACCGCCATCACGGGATCTGCTCCGTCGTCATAAGCGACCAATTCGACGTTATAGCCCCCCACTCCACCAGCCGCATTCACTTCTTGTAACGCCAGCCTAACCGCATAAATGACGTCGTAGCCAATGTAGCGATAGCGTCCTTCAAATGGAGCGACCAATCCAATCTTGATTGTGGGGCGTACTACACAGGGAAAGCTGCAAGCTGTTAACAAAAACACACAGCACGCAACACACAAAACAAGATGCGTTATGCGCGTTGCGTGCTGCGGGCTATGTGTAATATGATTATTGGATTGTGCCACCACACATCGCGTAATTACTGTTATGCTCCTCGGCAGAAACAGCAAAGAGATGGCTACCATCTTGTGTGGCACAGTCGGCGAGGAAAAAGAAATAATCGGTATCTTGAGGATATGCAGTTGCCCTAATTGAGTCGATGCCCGGGTTACAGATAGGGCCTGGCGGCAAGCCCAGGTTCCGGTACGTATTATACAACGATGTTGATTCCAAATCATACAACGTCAACACAGGCCACCAATTATCCGCATTGTTTAACCCATATTGGACAGTAGGATCTGCTCCCAGAAACCACCCATCATCCAGCCGGTTGTGATAAACTCCAGCGATGAGCGGACGTTCCTCAACCAACACTGCTTCCCGTTCGACGATAGAAGCCAATGTGACCAGTCCATAGGCATCTAATCCGCGATTAGCTGCCGCTGCACGCATATCTGATGTTACGCGCGTTTCAAAAGTCTCCAACATACGGGTCAAGAGATCAATCGCCGTGGCCTCTTCGGACAAGCGATAAGTTTCGGGCAAGAGAAAGCCCTCAAGCGTCGCATTGGGGGGAATGTCAGACAGAAAACTAAAGGAGAGACCTGCAGTTCGCCATCCAGTGGTCACCAAGGACAGGAACTCGGTTTGCGCTACACCTGTCTGCTCTGCTACCAGAACAGCAATTTGCTCCAACCGCAAGCCTTCCTGAATCGTCACGGTTTGCTCAGGCCGTCGTCCCTGCTGCAAAGCCTCAGCAATCTGAGGAATAGTCATCGTCTGGCGCAAGGTGAATTCACCGACCTCAATATCAGCATCTAGCCCATGATATTGCACGTAGCGACGAAACAATTCAGCGTCAGAGATCAGCTCTTTTTCCACCAAACGAGCAGCGATATCTACGGCCGTCTCCCCAGATTCGACAATAAAGGTGACTGTGGTATCATCATTTCCAGCAGGCTGCTCCAACGCACCCGCGTTTGCTTCCAAATAAGTACCAATGACAATATCCTCCGGTGCAGAAGACAAACCGCACAAACTAAGAGGAATACTCCCAACACCACCGCCAGGTGCGGCACTGGTAAAAAATGAACTGACACTAAGAACAGCCCCAACAATTGCCACCAACGCCACAAAAAAAACGATTATCCGACCTGCATTCTTCATACTACTACAATCATTCTCCTATTGATCCGTTATTGTCCTGCAATCCGTCATTCCGGCTATCAAGATAGCGGCTATCAAGATAGCTTTGCAAAATCACGGCTGCTGCTATCGCATCCACCTGCCCCTTGTCACGTGCACGTTTCTTCTTTTTTTTACTACGATTCTGGGACAAGATTTCTTTTGCTGCCACTGTCGTATAACGTTCATCCCACGAGACAACCGGCACATCAAGATCCTCGGTCAGCACAAGCGCATAGCGAGCGACTCGCCGTGCTTGCAAACCCTCCGTACCATCCAGGCTAAGAGGTTGCCCCACTACGATCAATTCCACCTTATATTCCTCAACGAGGGCCGCAATGGCAACCTTGTCTTCTTCCCGCGAACCTCGCATTAGGGTCGGCAATGGCCGAACCACAGTGCCCGAGGGATCACTGATGGCCACACCCACGCGCCGATCCCCAACATCCAATCCAAGAATACGCACACTTTCCCCCGAATACGTGATTACGGTGATGTTACAGAATCGAGCGCGGTATCACCGTCGATTTCGACCATGTCCTGCTCCGCTTCCTCACCCTGAGGTAAAACACGCACCCTGATGCGCAAAGGAAGGAATGGCAAACGCTCCAACCACTCTAGCCGCTCCGGCCATTCCGGCCAGAGCACAATTTGAGGATCCTGAGCCAGTGGGAATTCGGACACCAATCGCTCACGCGCATAGGCTATGGGCTGCCCTCGAACCAAATCAACTGCCGTATCAGTATCAAGTCCAACAGCCGCATAGCCACGAGCCGCAACAAAGAACGTGAACCGTCCAGGTCCAATGTCCTCTTCGGCCATTTCACCCAATTCAAAATGGGCATCTACCAACGCATATCCTGGCGGCAAGCGACGCGAGAGGTTGACGTATGCGACAGCCTCTGCATTGTCCACATCCACTGCCAGCCCGCTGACCAACAACTGCATCTCTAACCCGACCGTATCCGCCTGCTCGGTGACAAAACGATTGTAGGACTCTTTGGGCACCGCTTCCACTCGCAGAGACTGTCGAAGAAGCATCTCGGTAGGCTCTAAAAGCTCGCTCAATGCTCCCGTGTACGCCTGGTCGAGCAGTTGGCGCATCAACTGTCTCCTCACCCGGTCATAGTCAGCCTGAATGACGACGCGCGCATCTTTGGCATCTGCACCACTCGTTGGGTTTGGATTGATCACCCGGACGGCAGAAGCAACCACCCCCTCTACCCGGTTGATCTGGAAAGCCCCCACATTGCCAATCCCCTCTTGCAGCGCCTCGATCGGCGCGGTTGCCTGTCCGCCAGCAGGGACAACAACAGCAGCCGTGGTGCGGAATCGGATAGGATAACTGGTGGAAGAAGTGCGCACAACTGTACCAGCTGGCACGGAGTAATTCTGCACCAGCAGATTAGTAAAAAGCACCACACCGGTCGCCCGTCCCGCGACAATGCTCATCGTGCCAGTCGTTTCGATCTCGGCATAGCCCGCGACGTTTGCTCCGATCTGTCGCGCGGGAATGGTACGGATCGCGTGATCCACCACCTCGACGTCAGGAGCCACCGACACCGGTACAATGGTGCTAAACTCCCTACCGGCTGGTATCAGTGTTATCACTCCGCTGGGCACGACTGTGTAGGCGCTCCCAGCCAGAATCGCAAGCACCAATATAAAAACAACAAAGTGTATTCCAAACCTGATCCAGCCAAGCCATCGGGCACGAGGGCGCATAGGACGTGGCTGGAGAGCGACATCGTCATCCCACCAATGACGCGGCGGCGGCTCAACCTGCTCTAAAGACTGAGAGCGCCACACCTTGGCCTCCTTTGCCCCATCAACAGCGGCAAACGCCGGAAAGCCACATCCACGGGCCAGCATCCGTCGCTCTGGATCAGCAGAGATGATAGCGACCTCTAACTGCCGTCGTTCCGCCTCACGGCGTAAAAGGTCGAACTCTAGCCCATAGGATAAAAAGTGCATATCCCACGGAAGGACAAGCGCGACACGACCACTATCCAGCCAACTGAGTCGGTGTCGAAGAGAGGCCAAATCGTCCTGAGGTTCTAGTTCGACAACGGAACAAGTTCCAAAACTCATAGCTAGTTCCCAACAGCCGCCAACTGTTCCGCCAGTATCCGAGGTGCCTGGTCAAGTGCCTCGTCGAGCCGGCCCGGGTCACGGCCGCCAGCCTGGGCCAGAGTGGGTTTGCCGCCCCCGCCGCCGCCCACGACACGTGCGATCTCGCGCACTAGTTTGGCCGCATCTACACCTCGCTTTACCAAATCTGGAGTGACCGCAGCTACAAGAGTGGGACGCTCTCCTAGCACTGTGCCAAGAACGACGACACCGGAACCTAGACGGTCGCGGGACCAATCAGTCATTTCGCGCAGCACCTCCATATTGGGCACAGTCACCCGGGCACTCAACAACGAAACGCCATCCACAGACTGCGTCTGCTCCAACAATATCTCAAACTCGCTACGAGCTAATTGCTCTTGCAGACGCGCAATCTCTTTGCGGCCCGATTGCAACTCGTCCAACAATCCCAACACTTTGCGATCCACCTCGTCTGGCGAGATACCCAAATAAGCTGCCGAGCGCTTGAGGGTGCCCAGTTGGCGCTCGACCAGATCCACCGCCATCCGTCCCGTCACCGCTTCAATACGACGTACCCCAGACCCCACGCTCTCTTCAGAAGCAATATGAAAGAGGCCAATCTCGCCTGTCTCGTTCAGATGAGTGCCGCCACACAACTCTTGGCTGAACGGTTCATGCGGCCATCCAACACGTACAACTCGCACAACATCACCATATTTTTCGCCAAAGAGCGCGATAACGCCCGAGTTTACCGCCTGGCGATATTTTTCCTCCGTAGCTTGCACAGGATAATTAACCAAGATGGCATCGTTGACAGAACGCGTCACCAAATTCAACTCATCCTCGGTGAGCATAGCCGGATGTGTAAAATCAAAGCGTAGTCGATCTTGTGAAACCAACGATCCAGCCTGCTGCACATGCTCACCCAAAACGTAGCGCAACTCGCTGTGCAACAAATGGGTAGCCGTGTGATTTCGGGCAATGTCCATTCGTCGTCCATAGTCCACCACCGCCCAAGTAGCGTCGCCAACTTGGAGCCGCCCTCGTTTGACTTTGCCAATGTGGACAATCAAACTGGGGATCGGATGAACCGCTTTAACCACATCAATCTCCCATATCGGTTCGTCCTCCCCAGGCGGATAGGACACCACAAAGCCCGTGTCAGAAACTTGTCCACCAGACTCAAAGTAAAAACAAGTCACCGGCAATATCACCTCGACCTGATCGCCCTCCTTGGCCGACTTGACCGCTTTTCCATCGCACAAAATTGCGGCCACCGTGGTTTCCAACTCGGTAGTCGAATAGAGATCATGCTCAACGCCATCCCCCCCCAAGAGACCTTGCTCCTGCAAGTCTGTCAGAATTTTTCTGTACCGCTTTTGGGATTTTTCATCATGGGTATCGAATTTATCTGACTGCCGGGCGCGTCGACGCTGTTCCTCGAGCGCCACTTGATAACCAGCATCATCCACGCTCATACCCCGTTCCTTGGCCACATCCCGCGTGATCTCCAATGGCAGTCCAAAAGTATCATAGAGCCGAAAAACTGCATCACCAGGAACGACATTCTTGTCCTTTGTCTCCAGCGCGGCCAACTCTTCGTCCAAACGTGCCAATCCCACGTCAAGCGTGCGCAAAAAGCGTTTTTCCTCTTGAGTGATTGTCGTCAGGATAAACTGGCTTCGGCTGGCAAGTTCAAGAAAATGAGAACCCATCGTACCGATCACTACTTGCGCGACTTGGGCCAAAAAGGGCTCGGTGAAACCAAGTTCACGCCCAAAACGGGCCGCGCGACGCAAAATCATACGCAGTACATAATTACGTCCCTCGTTACCCGGCAGCACACCGTCGCCTATGAGAAAAGTGATCGCCCGTCCGTGGTCCGCGATAACACGGTAAGCAATGATATTCTCTTCTACCTCGTCGTCCGTATGCTCCAACAAATCTTGCACACGGCGCACAATAGGCATAAAGAGATCGGTTTTATAGTTAGAGTCCACCTCTTGAAGTATGGCAACCAGCCGCTCAAAACCCATACCCGTGTCCACGTGCTTGGCTGGCAATGAGTGTAAGGCCCCCTCAGCATCCTTGTTGTATTGAATAAAGACCAAATTCCACAACTCGGTGAAACGATCACAATCACCATTCACCTGGCAAACGTGACCAGACTCTCCTTGGCGGTTGCAAGTATCGGGCCCTCTATCATAGTGAATCTCACTACATGGCCCACAGGGGCCAGTATCGCCCATCTCCCAGAAATTATCCTTACGGCCGAAATAAAGAATTTGATCGGGAGAAATGCCCGTCTCGGATCGCCAAAAGCCAGCAGCCTCCTCATCCGTCTCTAACTCGTCCAGATCGTCCTTGAAAACAGTAGACCACAATCTTTCTTTCGACAACCCCACGATCTCGGTCAAGAATTCCCAGGCCCAGGCAATGGCCTCTTTCTTATAATAATCGCCAAAGGACCAATTGCCCATCATTTCGAAAAAAGTATGATGGGTCCCATCACGACCCACATCCTCCAGGTCATTATGTTTGCCCGAGACGCGCATACACTTTTGCGTATCAGTGGCACGAGTATAATCCCGGTCACCTACTCCCAGAAAAACGTCTTTGAATTGGTTCATCCCAGCATTGGTGAACAACAATGTAGGATCATCCACCGGCACCAAACTGGCACTGGGGACTATCGTGTGGCTTTTAGTTGCAAAAAAATCTAAAAAGCTCTGGCGCACTTGGACGCTGGTCATTTTCTTCATTCTGTTCCTCTTGCGAATTGCTTCAAAACAATTTTCATTTATTTCAAGTAAAATAGCGCGATATTCTAATCGCCCGGCTGATTATACCACAATCACCGTGCAATGGAAGAATAGCCGCTTTGTATGACTCGCAAGCAACCTGAACTCGCTACCTCAAGTGCAAGCAAACAGAAACGACACACTGCAACTTTGCAGATGGAGAGACTTTCTACAGGGGGATAAAGGCTTTTCTGCCAGGCTACAGTTTAACCAGAGATTAACCACTCTATAGCGGCGTCATGGTCAGTGAAATCTCTCATATTCCAGCCTTTGTTTCGGTAAAAGGTTTCTGTAGCTCGGGTTGCGTCGTTCAGTTCCTTGTAAACGGTTGCCACCTTGAGCGAACGTTCTGCCCCCAGATCTTCAAGTGTCCGTGGACGACGATAAGCTGGCAAAGTCTCTACAACAGACTTGCCCTCACTATAGTCCGCCAAAAGTCTTAAACAGTCATGTTCCTTGAGCTTGGCGAGCACTTGCTCCAATATGCTCGTGTCATTTGATATAACGTGTGTGCCCGATACTGTAGCCACCAGTATATGTTTGTTGGCCAAGTACTCAAATTTTACACTCGTATGGCACCCCCTGCCGCATATCGGCCCATGCTTCCTAACCACAACGTTACTTGCTTCATATCGCAGTATACATCAGTCCATCCGATTCGCAAAATCCGTTGTGTTGTGGGCTTTTACAGTAAATTAGATCAGGGCACTCCGACTTGCCTGCTCGCTCGGCCTGATGTATACTCCCTTATGATGAGCCGTTGTTGGCACTCTATCCTTTCGACACACACTTCAAATCAAGTTATGTATTTCTTCCGAGACTCGGAAAGACACCAAGGAGTAAATCGAGATGTCCCCTAAAATCCTCTTTGCCGATGATCATGACCATATTCGGGTGCTATTAGGGCAGACATTGGAGCAATTTGAAGACGACGGTGTAGAGTTATTCTCAGCGGGCGATGGCGCAGAAGCCTGGAAGATCGTTCAAGCCGAACGGCCTGATATAGTCATTCTGGACGTGATGATGCCTGGTTTAACAGGCTTTCAAGTATGCGATCACATCAAAAGCGACCCAAATTTTTCTCACGCCCACATTATTATGCTTACTGCCCGAGGACAAGCAAGCGATCACCAACGCGGCCTCGAGGTGGGAGCCAATGAGTACATCACCAAACCTTTTAGCCCCAGACGCCTCATCAGACGTATAACCAATTTGTTGTCAAAGGCAGAATAGATATGGAAAGCAAGCCCCAGCTAAAGAGGCTCCTCCGCCCCAATCAAACTGCAACACTCTTGCAAGGATTCGCACCACTTTTAGGGCCAGATATCTCGCTTGCCGTAAGCGGTGCACCGGGCCACCTTTTGGTAAGCAATCGACCCTTTCCACCGGAAATTATCCGCACTCTATGGAAGGCGGTATCAGATGCGACTGATGCAGCGGAGGTTACCATTACTTCACAGGGAGCAGCAACACCCATTTACGTGGGAGTACAACAAATAGGTATGATTATGGCTTCTGGCCCGCTGCCGTTACCAGACAAAACACAGAACATCTTGATTGCCGTAAGATATTCTCTGGAATCCATAGCCAGCGCCACATCAGAAAAGCGAGCCGTCGCCCGCGATGCGCTGGACCGTTACCAAGAGATCAACCTACTCTATGGCATGGGAGAGACACTGGCTACTTGCCTGGATGTAGATGAACTTCCTCAACGAGCACTAACCGAGGCCAGTCAAATTGTTCACGCACGCCAAGGAGCTGTCCTGCTCTACAACGAGACAGGTGAACTGGTCACCGTGGCCAGCACAGGGCCTGATGGCAAACTAGATACGGCCCTGGCAGGGAAACACACGTTAATATTGGCGGAAGAAGTAGCACGCACGGGCAAGTCTCAAATAATCAATGACTTTGATCCAGCAGGAGACGGCCTGGACGAAAAACGACAAATACCCTTTATGGCTGCCCCATTGCTCACCTCCGAACGACACTTGGGTGTCATCCTTCTGGCAAACAAAGCAGGGAAAGCGCCTGCCATCTTTACAGCTGGGGATGAAAAACTGCTATTGGCCCTGGCCTGGCAAGCGGCCATCGCTCTGGATAACGCTCGGCTCTTTGATGATGTGCGCCAACAGCGAGACGAAATATCCACCATGAAACACTATATGGACAACATCTTTGCCAGTATCGCCAGCGGCGTCATCACTACTGATACAAATGATCATATCGTCACATTCAACCAAGCTGCGGAAGCAATGCTGCGCGTCCCCGCCCATCAAGCGATCAATCATTCCTATCTCAAGGCACTTGATTTTCTGCGCTACACGCCCTTGCCATCCATGATTGAAAAGGTACGCCAGCACCACAGCAGTAACGTGGCTCAAGAAATCTCCTTCCACCTTCCACAAGGGGAACAACTTTACCTTGACCTAAACGTTTCCAGACTATTAGGAAACGAAGGGGAAACCCTCGGAGTAGCAATCGTAGTAGACGACGTGACGGAAAAACGCAACTATGAGCGAGAGCGGGCCCTGGTCCGCCGATACCTACCATCTGGACTGGTAGACTGGCTGCCATACGACGCTGAACTAGGTCTACGCCACGAGCGACGAGTGATCACCGTCATCTTTGCCGACATCCGCGGCTTTACGAGCTTTAGCGAAGTCACTCCCCCTGAACGGGTTATGGAAGTATTGAACAACTACTTGACCTTGGCCGAAGCAGCCGTTCGCTTCAATTGGGGCATTGTGGACAAGTATATGGGAGATGCCGTAATGGCCCTCTTTAACACGCCGCTCTTGAAACGTCAAGATCACGCCTGGCAGGCAGTACAGATGGCCTGGACGCTAAAGCATGCCATAGAAGCCTATCACCAAGAAATCATCCCAGAAGAGAGGCTTTTCCTGGGAATTGGCATTTGTTCGGGAGAGGTCGTCGTCGGCAATGTGGGAACCGAGGATCGAATGGAATACACGGCTGTTGGAGATACTGTCAACCTGGCCCAACGCCTGCAAGCAGGTGCCAAACCCGGACAGATTCTCATCTCGCACAAAACCTGGGAATTGGTACAAAATCGAGTAAACGTAAACGCGCTACCAGCGATACAACTCAAGGGCCGACAGGCATTCACTCGCATCTACGAACTAACTGATCTGACAAAGACTGATTGATCAGCCTTTTACAACAACCGGACAAGAGCCTCAGCTACCAACCCCGCAATGGGCGGCATAACAAAAGTAATGGCATAGCGAATGAGAGCTGGCTTGGGAGCAATCAAAGCCATCTCCACAGGTAACCGCGCCACAGACCACAACCCCCACGCAGCGACAAAGCCCACCACCGCACCCAAGCTGGCTCCAGCCTGGTAAAGTGCTGCCACAAGAGGAAAAGTCGCGTATGGCGCACCAGGCACCAAACCACCAACCACACAGCCAACAAGCACCCCTTTGACCCCAGCCTGAGATCCCACCCAACGACTGATCAAATCCTTGGGAATGATCACCTGTGCCAGTCCGGCTATGGCAAAACCCAGTAGCAGTAAAGGTAGATTTCGCCATAACGCACGACCGGCAGTCTGCAACCCGGCTAACGGCAAGTCTCGCCCACGTAAAAAGGCAACGACTAATAACGCTATCGCAACGACCATCAACACCAGAGTCGTGGGATCCACCTTTTTACCTCCTGTCCGCTTTGATTCCATTGTAACTCCTTTGACAACGATCCATACCTCTTGATCGTCCCTTGCAAGACTAGATTCGGCATAACAATTTCTTCCAACTTGTTACGTACCAAGTCCCAACACCCCATCGACAAACTTGCGCTTGCCCCCGTACGAAGGGTGCCTGATGTAAGGAGATGGCACACCAATACTTTCCAACGCCCGCTGTGCCACACGCCCAATAGCATAAGGCTGCGCTGATGGAAACAGTGAGAGCAGATAACGCAACACCTCCAATCCATCGCGCAAATCTCGTCCAGGGGCGCGGTTGGAAAGCGGGCCGGTCTTGCCAAACGGATGCCAGGGGAAAGCGTTCCACAGCATACAGTCCGTGCGATCCCCAAACGCCTCCCATACGATCTTGGCCGAACGCTCCACCCACAGGGTATCTCGTGTGCTGCTACGGGCCAAGTTCATATCAATTGCCCAATCTAACGGTTCTGGGCCAACCAATTGCATCTCACAAGTAAACGGAATACCAGAAAAGCGACACCCAGCATATCCGGCCGCCTCACCAACCAATAAAAAGCGTGCATCGGCAAAGATTTTCAAGTATTGGCGTAGGTTCTGACAACGTGTTTGTGCCCCGTTTGGGAGATCCAACTCTTGGTCGACGTCCCGGTACTGGTTAAACGAACCACCTGTACCACAATACTCGGTCAACAACTTGAACAATTGGTCAAAAGCCATTTTGCAGTAAAATCCCTTTTCTCAAGTATTTGGCTGATGGCTACCTGAACCGCACCTCGTTCACATCCCGGTACAGGCCCTTGAGGGAACTGTAGAGACGTTGATAGGCCCGATAAAGGACATCATAGATCTCCGCGTTACCTGCTTGAGGCTCAAACTCTCGCTCCACGCGGACGACTTTTTTGAGTGCGTCAAAATCTGGGTACAACCCCAATCCAATGGCCGCCGTAAGCGCAGCCCCAACCGCTCCGGCCTCCCGCGAATTAGCGACGGTTTCTACCCGTCTGCCAATAACGTCAGCAATGATCTGTATCCACGGTGCACCCCGTGCCCCTCCCCCGATAACACGCAATACGGGCAGTGGAAAACCAAATTGCTTTTCCACAATTTCGATCATCCAACGCAGATTGTAAGCAATTCCCTCGTAGGTCGCTCGCAAAAGGTGCTCGCGACTATGATCGGCACTCAGGTTAAAAAAGGTGGAGCGCACCCAGGTGTCAGCGACGGGAGATCGTTCCCCGTACATCCACGGGGTAAAGATCAAAAAGTCAGATCCGGGCGATATGGTCTTTACCTTTTCATCCATCAACGCATAAACGTTGGGAATGTTTGGATCAGCTTGCTCGTGCCGGTAGAACTCGTCAGCGATCCACTTGAGACACGCCCCGGCCGTTTCCATCTCGGAGAAAAGGAATGCCATATTGGGATCAGCGGCCTGGATGCTGACGACACCGTGGCGACCAGTGGGGGCTTTTTCGGTGGTGACCCCCACCCAACCAGAGGTTCCCAGATAGATATGCCCATCTCCTTCACCAACTGCACCCGAGCCAACCGCCGCTCCAGGAGAATCGCCGCAACCACCAAAGATAGGAGTTCCCTCCAACAAACCACATTCCTGCGCTGCTTCTGTCGTCAGCCCACCCACTTTGTCAATAGAACGCACGATGGGAGGAAATTTACCCACGTCCAACCCCATATAGCGTACAAGTCCTCGCGGCCAATCCTTGTTTGCCATATAGCCGACAAAAGCAGCCGCGCACGACAATTCACAAACCATTTTTCCGCTAGCCCGATGAGTAAGGTAACCATTGACATCGAGGAAACACGTCATCCCGTTGTAAATCTGCGGCTCGTTCTGCTTTAGCCAAAGTAATTTGGCCACGCCATCTTTACCAGTGATCTCTGACCCTGCAACGACGGCAAAGAGTCGGCGATGTAGGAACCGGCGCATAATTTGTTCCGCTTGCTCCGACGCACGTCCATCCAGCCAGATAATACCCGGACGCAACGGTTTGCCATCAGCGCCCATCGGGACGATACCCAACATCTGGGTGGTGTAGGTCATAGCCAGCACACCTTGGGGCGCGACACCCGACTGCTCCATCACCTGGCGCGTGGTAGCGGTGATGGCATCCCACCAACTCTCCGGTTCTTGCTCTGCCCAATCAGGTCGAGGATAGTGGATCGGGTAGGCTTGAAAAGCACTGGCCTGGATGTTACCCTCTACATCCACCAAAACCGCTTTATTGCCGCTCGTACCCACGTCGTGAGCAATGATGTATTGTATACTCATTTTGATTTCTCTATGTTTTGTGCTGCTTGTTTTCTTTGGCTTGTCAACCGAGTGGTACTGTACAGGACAAAATTGGCACGAAATACAATCTACCAAGCGGAAAATATCGCCTGATATCAAAACCGAGGCACTTTAATGCCTCGGTTAACAACTTGATCCACAGAAAAACAATGAATTCAATTAATCCCCTGTCGGTTTCAAGAGCAATCCTACCTCTACTGTCTCACCAGCAGAGGTCACCGACGCCGTTCCCATAATGTACGCTTCAAAGTTTGGCGCGTACAGATCAAAGGTTATAGGACCAGACATCGGTCCGCCTTTGATTTCCCCCTCCCAAGTATATGTGTACGTGCAGTCTCCACCATGCCCTTGAACAAAGATTGTGGCCATCCAAGCATCACTAGTCCATTCCTTATTCAAATGCCAAGCATTGAGTTGAAGTGGACCACCCGCGCACTCGACAGTCTGAGTTGTGGGCAAAGTTTCAGTTGGCAAGGTTGTATGGGTAGTAGATACAGCGGATGCGGCTCCAGGCACTGGTATGGGAGTGCCGATCGGAGATAAGGGTTGAGACGGCTCAGTGTAGGGAACCTCAGTCGGTATGGGAGGAGCAAAAGTTGGCACAACAGACAATTCCAGAGGAGAATCATCTGGAGAAACCAACCATACATTCACCCGGCGACTGGTGCCATATTCATCCACGAATGTAATGACGGTGGCAAGGGGAGGAACCCCAACAGGCACAGTGGGGATATCAGCCTGAACCCAAGGGCGTTCAGTGTAACGGGCCAGTGTACGCTGCGGACCAATCACCGTAATAGTGCTTGGGTCTGGTGCGCCCTCAATAGCAAAAATAGCGACCCAGTCTCCATCATCTGGCAATCCATGTCGCACAGCGACGGCACGAGTATAGTGATTTAGAACATCAGCCGCATAACCACGTGTGACGCGCAGATGAATCTTTCCCCACCCGCCATTGTAGGCAGCCAAGGCATAGTAGAGATCCCCATTGCCATCGCGAATCGTATGAGCCAGCGCACGCGCGCCCCAGGCGACGTTTGTCCACGGATTCTCGAGTTCCTCGACACTGGGACGCCATTCAAAAGGCATGATGCCCATCAACCCAACTGCTCCGACCGGGCCACGCTCCCACGCACGTCCCAGAGATTCTTTCCAGATCACAGCCGCAATGAGATCAGGGTCCAGTTCTCGTTCTTCAGCAGCCGAGAGGATAAAAGGTTCCCAACGAAGGACATTGGGGCTCCAGTATGAGGAAAGACCAGATCGCTCAGATAGACTCTGGCTCTGGGCAAAGACACTATAAAGAGATCCTAACATCACTATCACCGCCAGAATGATGGCGGTGATAACTGTACGACTAGATTGCATTTTATGTAGTTCTTCCTCCATCCCGCCACTAGAAACGTGGGAGAAGTGTAGAAAATATACCGGAAAGTATGCAATTTGTCAAGCTTGGTAAAGTCAAGATCATGCGCGGCAAAGATTGCTCTCGGTACCAGATGGGAAACTGAGATACGTTTCTGTTGCTGCCGACAGGTCCGAGTAGAAACCCCGATAAGCCGGTGGCAACAGCGCCGCCATCTGATACATAATCTCATCAATCATTTGTTGCCGTACTTGACCAGTTGCTCGGACACCCCCAGTATCCAGACGGAACGATTGTCCTACAGCAATGTGAAAGTCAGTGCGACGCAGCCGGGAAAAATTGTCCCAAAACACCTCTCCGCCGTGAACGGCTATGGGTAACACGGGGACTTTGCTGCGCAATGCCAGAAAAGCAATGCCAGGATATCCCTGCCGCAAACGTCCATGACCGCTTCGGGAACCTTCAGGAGCTACGGTCAAAAATTGCCCCTCTTTCAGTGCCTGAAGCCCCAAACGAAAAGCGGCCATATCGCCGCCATCGTCTCGATACAACGGTATGCCTTTCCAAAGAGTAAACAACAATGTCCCAAAAAAAAGATGTTCCAGATTCTCGGCCTTGACAAACCCCGTCATCTTGCGTGGAAGTAAATGAGTATACAAGATAGGTCCTTCCAAAAAGTTAACGTGATTGACGACGACGAGGAATGGTCCATGTTCAGGCACCCGTGCTAATTCGGTATCATCTATTCGGCACAAGACATGGGTCAGAAATTTAACTGTCCAGGTCGCTATCCAATAGAAGGGTGATCTCTTTTGCTCCAGAACAGCGGAAGAAGTAAATGTGGGGGTCATTCAATATCCTCCGGCGATAAACAAATCACGTCTATCTGACTCGGCAGCAATTCAATCTCTAGTTTTTGTCCGTTGGTACACAACGTCTCCCCATCAGCGTGGGCAGGCAGCACGCCCTCGAGAGCCGTAATTGTGACCTTTCGCGCTTGCCCCATCTTGACCGGCTCTTGGGCAGCCTGCGTACCGCGCAGGAAATGGGGAATAAGGCCCAAAGTGCGGGTTCGACTCACTCCGTGAGTGATGCAAAGATCGAATAGACCATCATTAGGTTGAGCATCAGGGGTCACAAAGAACCCACCACCCAACCGTTGCCCGTTCATCACCGAGATCATCAGTGAAGGTTGGGTAAGGGTTTGATCATCATATTCGATTGTGGTGCGAGGGGCATTATAGTACAAAAAAACGGTCTTGAGCACAGCCGCGATATAGGATGGAAAACCGGTCAACCAGGTCATTTTAGCAGCTTCGAAACCGACGATGGTGTCAAAGCCAATACCAACACCGTTGCCAAAGTAGCGACCTTCCGGGTAAAGACCACCAACGACACGCCCGACATCCACCGTGCGCCGACAGCCTTGAATCAACGCCTTACAGCCTGCCTCCAATTCAGCGGGGATATTCATACCATAGGCCAGGTCATTACCTCGACCGACGCACAAAATACCCATCGCGCACGTATTTGCGCCCGATTGTTTGGCCCGCATCAAGCCGTTGAGCACCTCGTTGGCAGTGCCGTCGCCACCCGCCGCGACCACGACGTCGTACCCTGTGATAGCTGCTTCTTGAGCCAGGTCAACAGCGTGCCACGGTCGTTCTGTGCGCACAATATCAAAATCAAGATGGTGGTCATTCATTATTTGTTCGATACGGGGCACAGATTTCCCGCCAACTCCCCGACCAGAAGTTGGGTTGACAATGATTTTATATTTGGCCATTTGGTTAATATCCTCAAGGAGTGTAGATACCGAAATTTATCTCGATGCAAAACACAAGCTTGCAAGATGCGTCGTTTACTTACCGACCATCGCAAAGCGATTGATCCAGTTGTAGCACTGATCTTTCTCCGGTGGACTGATCCAGCCATCCACGATTTCAAAACCCGCCGCCCGGATGAACCCATCAAACTCTTCTGGCTGATAGTAGCTAAAAAATCGTTCGTAGCCTTGCTGATCAACCAGCCATTTCTCCCCGCGCCCCTCCTTTACAGCAACATAAAGCGCGCCGCCAAGATGCAGCACGCGTCGAAATTCGGTCAGTGCGTAAAGAGCTTGAGATCGAGGCAAGTGCAACAACGACGCGCAGACAAAGCAACCGTTAGCCGATTCAGTGCCGGTTGGGAGACGGCGCATATCAGCGCGTACCAAGTGGGGGGTCTCATCCATCTGCGCTTGGCAAAGCATACCATGAGAGAGGTCAAGGGCCATGACACGAAATCCCCACCCTCCCAAAACCCGCGCGTACTGGCCTGGTCCACAGCCCACGTCGAGCACCAGGCCTCTAGATGGCACCATTTCCCTAAAGCGCGCCAGTTCCCGTTTTAGGGGATACACTACTCGCTCTGCGAAACGAACAGCCGTGTGATCGTATGCAATGGTTGTCTTGTCGGTAGTCATTTGATAAAGTCAAAAGCCTGGACTAGTCGTTTATCGCTTCTGGCAATTTCTCCAGGATTTTCTGCACGTTGGGCCGGTCGGTGGCATTCTGGCCAATATGGCTCCACGTGATACGACCATCTGTGTCGATAATGAACACGGATGGAGCAGCAAGTCTATCGCCCAGCAGATTGTACACGTCAAAAGCCTCGGCGGTTTGATGGTCAGCGTCGGACAACATGGGGTAAGCCGCATGCACGGTCTGACGTGCTCCATCGACCGATGAGAGGGAGGCAACGGCTAGCGCGACAACCTCGGCTCCAGCGTTCTGAAACGATCCATAATTTCTTTGCAACTCGACGAGTTGCGTACGGTCAGGCCCTCAGCCACATTTCTGGAAAAAGATCAGTACCACCGGGCCCTGCGCCAACTGATCCGATAGTGTAAACGTGTCACCTCCAGCCCGATCGAGGGTAAAATCAGGAGCACTTTCAGGCTGCGCTTGATCAGCAGATGGAAGAGGAGAGGGGGTCGGCACAGTGACAGATGTGGCAGTTGCAAGCACGGGAGTAGGAGTAGAGACCGGCGAAGTATCTGGCTGCGCAAGCGGTGACTGTAACGGAGATTGGGCAACCGCCATTGGCACCTCTGCGCCTTCAAATGCCGGTTCGATCACGATTTCCGCGTTTGCCCGCTGCTCTTCCAACCAGGTTTCCGGTTCATATCCCTGGCTCTGTAACGCCTCCAGGCTCTCTTGGACTACCAATAGTCGCCCGATCGCGCGCACGAGGTCTGCGCGAATCAGCCCTGCATCCTTCAGCGCCGTTACCACGGTCTCGTCGTTCACCCCCCAAGCGTCCTCCATCATGGCGATTCGTTCTTCGATCTGCTCAGTTGTCGCCGCTTGCTCTGAGGGAAACGCATTCACCACTAACTCCTCGTTGACCAATCGCTGTAGGGTTTCATCGGACGTGGGGATAGGCTGTTCGGCAAGCCCGCTCAACACTTGGTCGAGCAAAACTGATTTGAACCAGACAGAGTATCGGATCGGCTGACCGTTGACGCTGGCAACAACTGGATTTTCGTCCAATTCAACAGGGCTTGTTGGCGCAACCATTGGAGTAAGAGTCGATGGCTCACGCCCCAGGAACACCAGCAACAACGCCAACCCAAGCACCGCTACAATGCCAATGCCAAAAGCGATCCAGAGACGTGGGGTGGTTTCTTGATTCATACAAATACCTCCTTGGAGATGAGAACAAGGCTTATCATACTTGTCTTTGCCAACTTGTCAACCAGTCACTTGCTCTGGCAGATTTGCACAATAGCCGCGACGGGGTTAGAATGGGAGGTATGAATAATACAATCTGGTGCGAGTTAAAGTCAAAATGACACGTATCAAATGGATGGTTCCACTGATTCTAATACTTGTGGTCTTGGGGATCTTTGGGGGCGCACTGCTGGCCAACGGCGACCCTATGACTGTTTTGAAACTACCCACATTGGTTCCTACGATCCCACTTCCCACAACACTACCACCATCAGCCACGTTCACAATTGAACCAACACTGTCCCCTCCCACACATACACCAAATCCTCCTACCTCCACGCCAACCTTCCCCCCCACGGCTACAAGCACATCCAGACCTACCGCCACTTTTGTTCCTACCACAATTCCTGTTCCCACCATGACCCCCACAACCATGCCTACCAACACCCCCATCCCAACTCCCGTGGCGACACCCTTCCTAATCCCCCAACCGCCAGTGGATGCAACAGCCACTCTGACCGGCGCGCTTCCCATTCCTACACACGTACCTCCGGTCGAAACAGCTCCCAACACCATCAACATCGCTGTATTGGGCAGCGACCGTCGTCCTGATTGGGCACACTGGCGCACTGATGTCATTCAGATCGTATCCATTCAGCCAATGGTACCAGCAGTAACAGTGCTTTCGATTCCCCGCGATCTCTACGTCTATCACCCTGGGCTTTTGATGTCGCGCATCAACACGGCCGACATGTATGGAGAAATGTACGGTTACAAAGGTGGAGGGTTTGGTCTATTCCAGGATACAGTGCTTTACAATTTAGGTATCACAGTAGATCATTACGTGCGCACCGACTTTGACGGCCTGATCGGTATTGTGGATGCACTAGGCGGATTGGAGATCCCAGTCCATTGCCAACTGTACGATCATTGGCCTTATCCCGATGAGAACGGAGAATATCCGGTCAAAACACTAGAGCCAGGCATGTACAATATGGACGGGGAAACATCGCTCTGGTACGCTCGCTCGCGCAAGACCAGCAGTGTCTTTGCCCGCGAACGCCGCCAACAGCAAGTGCTACAGGCAATTTGGCGCAAATCGCGCACCATTGACACGCTTGGCCAATTCCCCGAACTGTGGAGCCAATTCAGAGACATGGTCGTAACCGATATGGAATTCAACGACGTGGCAATGCTGATCGGAGTTGCGGCCCGGCTCGACGAACAGAACGTGCGATTTCGCAATATCGGCTACCAGCAAGTCATTCCCTGGACAACACCCCAAGGCGGCTTTGTCTTTTTACCAAACTGGGAGGAGATTGAGCCAATGCTTAACGAGGCTCTAGGGCCAGTGCCGGAGGGCCGGCTGTGGCGAAAACTTCAGATGGTAGAAGTATGGAACGGTACAGGGCACACCGTTTGGGACCAGATGGCAGCCGACCGGCTCTTCCGTGAGGGTTTTGGTGTGGTCATCGGCCAGCCCGACCGACGAGATTATGCCCAGACGCAACTGATTGATTATACGGTATCGGCCAAAGGAGGTGCCGTGCCATATTTACAATGGATGTTCAACATCGCAGCGGAAAACGTCATCGCGGCGCCTAACCCAGATGGCGGAGGAGTAGCATATCGTCTCATTATCGGCGCCGATTATCAGACCTGCCGCAGTCCATAAAGAGATATAACAACAACACGTCCGTGACTCCTGCCAGCACGAAAATCCTGACGTTGTTTTCTTTATCAGTGCTCCATACTGGCCCATCAATCCGTTGACCGCGTTCAAGAACCCTGATGCAGCCTCGCCATCATAGCAGTTTGGTCTTTGACGCAACATCGGCATCTAAACACAGCAGGCCTTGACCCAACAACTCCACACCCGATTGGTTTGACATACTGCTAGACCAGTTGGCATTCTTGACAAATGACCAACAACAAACGTCTCTTCCCCCCCTCATACTATTCCAAATTGCTCAGCGCATCTGACTACTTGCCTGCGTCCAGACACGCAATCCATATTGCACAAGCGACCAAGTTGTGCTACACTTGCATTCTCATCCAAATCACAAGGGGGAGGTTCTATGATCAACGGTTTTTTCGGCAAAATACTGCTGGTGGATCTGTCGCAGGGAACAGTCGAGAAAGAGTCGTTGGATCCAACCATCTACCGGGCTTATTTGGGTGGATACGGATTGGGCATCCAGGTGCTTTACGAACGGATGCCCCCTGGCGCGGATCCCTTGGGCGAGGAGAACATCCTTGGCTTTACCCCTGGATTACTCACCGGAACAGGCGTACCCTTTAGCGGACGCTTTATGGTCGTGGGAAAATCCCCCCTCACTGGCGGTTGGGGTGACGCCAACTGCGGCGGTCACTTTGGCCCAACATTGCGGGCCACCGGTTTTGACGGCGTGTTCGTCCGCGGTATCTCAACTGAACCTGTCTATCTGTTCATTGACAAAAAGGAAAACCGAATAGAACTGCGAGGCGCGCAGCACCTATGGGGCCTGGACTCGACCGAGACCGACCAGCAGATCAAAGAAGAACTAGGACGCGACGTTCGAGTGGTATGCATCGGCCCTGGAGGAGAAAAACTCTCCTTGGTCGCCGGAATCGTTACCGACGGTGGACGGCTCGCTGCCCGGTCAGGACTGGGAGCCGTGATGGGGGCCAAGCGGCTCAAGGCAGTCGTGGTGCGAGGCAACCAACGGGTGCCGGTCCAGGACAAGGAAGCAATCTCTGGCCTGAACAAAGAATACCGTCAAATCTTTAGGGCCAAACCCTCTCCGATGTTCCGCTACCTCACCCGCATCACCCACTTGGTTCTCCCGATCATACGCCGGTTCGGCCTCAAGTTCCCGATGGACTCACCGCCGCCACTCGTCTATATCTACAAAGAGTACGGCACTTGCTCCGGCACAGCCTTTTCTACCGAGATAGGCGACGCACCGGTCAAGAACTGGCAAGGATCAGGCGTACGCGATTTTCCTCTATCCCAAAGCGCCCTCATCAGTGATGATGCCGTGATCCAACACCAAGTCAAAAACTATGGCTGCCAGCACTGTCCCCTGAGCTGTGGCGGTATTGTAAGCCTCAAGGGAAAACGGCACACAGTCAAAGAGACTCACAAGCCCGAATACGAGACACTGGCCGGTTTCGGATCGCTGCTGCTGAACGACGACCTGGAATCCATCATCGTGATGAACGATATATGTGACCGATACGGCCTGGACACCATCTCGGTGGCAGCCATTGTGGCCTTTACTCTAGAATGCGTGGAAAAGGGCCTGCTCAGTCGAGATGAGGTCGATGGGCTGGACCTGATATGGGGAAACGCCGACGCCATCATCGAGTTGGTGCACAAAATCGTCCGGCGGGAGGGGATCGGTGACCTCTTGGCCGACGGGGTGCAACGGGCCGCGGAGCGGATCAGGAAAGGGTCGGAAGCCTTTGCCATACACGTGGGCGGGCAGGAAATCGCGATGCACGACTCCCGGTTCGAGCCCATGATGGGCCTGGCCTACCAGGTCGATCCCACGCCAGGCCGGCACACCGTGGCCGACGGTGGCATCTACGAATTGCCATCATTGCGGGCAATCCTAGATTCGGAGAACCTGACCCCGCCGAAAAAGCACGAGTACGAGGGTAAGGGTACGCTTTTTGCGTGGGTGAACCGGTACATTCAAGTGGTGAACTGCGCGGGACTCTGCATGTTCTCGCTCGTTATGGGCCATCCACCAGTACGCGAGTGGATCAACGCGGCCACCGGATGGGACCTCAACCTGAAGGAACTGCTGCACATTGGCCACCGCATCCAGGTGCTACGATACGCTTTTAACCTGCGAGAGGGTATCCGGCCGAGGGATTTTGCTCTCCCTGCACGTGTCACCGGCAACCCGCCATTGAAGGAAGGCCCTCTGAAAGGAATCACCTTGGATATGGAGACCATGATAAAGGACTTTGATCAAGCGATGGGGTATAACGAAACAACCGGGATTCCTACTGAGGATTTATTGGAATCGCTTGATCTGCACCAAGTGATCAAAGACTTGAGAGAGTAAACTATGAGCTCGAAATACTTGATGGGATTGGATGCCGGAGGCAGCGGTGGGCGTTGTCTGTTGGTCGAGGTCGAAAGCGGTCAGGTAGTGGTCGCTTCTCGCTCTTGGACGCACCGATCAGTTCCCGGTACCGGCGGCTGGGGATTCGATCTGGACCTGGGACAGTGCTGGGCCCTGCTGTCCGAAGCAGTGCACGAAGCGATGGAACAGATCGGCGCGACGCCCGATCAAGTGCTCGCCATCGCCGTTGCAAGTATGCGCCACACGGCCATCGTGCTCGACCGGGAGATCCGTCCAGTCTTGTCCACCCCCAACCGCGACGCCCGTGCCAGCGCCGAAGGAATGGGCTTGGCCGCCGAGTATGGCTCCGAGTTTCACCAACGCACAGGCCATTGGCCCAGCCCGATCTTTGCCGCTGCCCGGTTGCGTTGGCTGGCAGTCAACAACCCCGCAGGATTAGGGCGAGCGACCACCTTCCTCAGCCTCAGCGATTGGCTCAATTATAGAATGTGCGGCCGAATCGCTACTGAGGCATCTCAAGCAGGAGAGACATTGCTGTTCGACCTGGAAACCCGCGACTGGGCTTGGGACCTCATCGAATTGCTAGATTTGCCCAGACAGCTTTTCCCACCAATCCGACAGACCGGGAGCCATTTGGGTGATCTAAGCAAACGGGCCGCCAATGCCCTTGGTCTAAAGTCAGGCACACCAGTCGCCGTGGGTGGGGCCGACACTCAGTGCGGTCTACTCGGAGTGGGATCTGTTGCGGCAGGTCAGATGGGGGCCATCGCCGGAACTAACACACCGGTGCAGCTCGTAGTGAACCAACCGCTGGTAGACCCTGATGCACGTATGTGGACTAGCCATCACGTGATACCGAATTTGTGGGTGCTGGAAAGCAATGCAGGGACTGCGGGTGATGCCTTGGAATGGTGCGCCAGCGCGTTCTACCCGAACGTCTCCCAACCGTTGGCATGGCTCTCCGCTGAGGCAGCCCAGTCCGTACCGGGCGCTATCGGCATTCTCTCAAACGTCGGCGCCGACGTGATGAACGCCAGCCAAATGACCTTGCCCACTGAGAACCTGACAATGACGCATATAGCGGCTGCCCAAGACCCGAGCAAGCGGCGTCACCTGGCACGAGCCATCCTGGAAGGCATGGCATACGCGCTGCGCGCAAACGCCGAACAAATCCTCTCTGTGGCCGAAAAAAAACAACCGTCACTCGGTCTGGCGGGCGGTATGGCCCATAGTTCCCTATGGACGCAGATCGTTAGCAACGTATTGAATGTTCCCGTAGACATACCGGTAACGACGGAGGCCACGGCCTTGGGCGCAGCCATCTGTGCGGGTGTGGGCGCTGGTGTCTTTCGCAATCTGTCCGAGGGAGCCGAAACCCTGGCCCGCATTGCCCAGCAGCATGAACCAGACCCCCATCAGGCGCAGACCTACCAGGGGCTATACGCAAGTTGGACACAATTGCGAGAAACCCGCGCCACGGCCGATGATCCGTTGCTGGTCATGCCCAACATCATCACCACCCCACACGCCAACGGCAACACCGTTAAAGTGGGCGCTCCCCAGGAGCACGTCACCGCTGATGCTGCACAACAACTGATACACGGTGAAGAACCCCATCACAGCCTCAACCCGGAAGCAACGCTCAAGCTCCGCGGGTCAGAGCCTCGCGAGTCACCCTCTCCCGAGGCTCTGACCAAGTTGGGCAAAGAAGAGGTATCTGCCATAAGCAATTTAGAATTAAAAGAGATGAAAGAACTGAAACAAACACCATCCACAACCCCAGAAGCACAATTAGAAAGAACCGTCGGCAAGGGATTATCCAGGCTGCGCAGTCTAAGAGATCGCCTGAGCCGCAAACCCGCGTCAGCCGCCGAACCGCCCGCCAACCCGCCTACTGGTGGATCGACGAAAGCACAAATGGAGCGTGTATTGCGGGCCTTTGTGACCCACGCGGCCAACGATCCGGCACTGCAAGACTTTAGCACCGGCCAAAAAGTGACGATGCACTATGTGGTGAGCGACCTGGGAATCGAATTCTACACGAGCTTTCACGATGGTCAGGTTGCGGGTGACATGGGCGCACCACCCGTCCCGGCCCAAGTACGCCTCAAGATGAAAGCGAACGTGCTGGATGACATGTTCACTGGTCGGATCAACGCCACCCGCGCCGTGATGACGGGCAAGATCTCCTTCAGTGGCGATACACGGTTGGCAATGGAGATGCAGCGCATCCAGAAGGATCTGAACCGACTCTACACCCTAGCACGAAAAAAAGTCGGCGCTGGTGATCTGGACCTGACGCCAGCGCTAGAGACAACGCCACCGCCTACACCAGCAGCAACGACGGCAGCATCGGCCATTCCCTCGCCCTCGAACGGGCTCCGAGAGCAAATGGTAAAAATCGTGACCGCACTATACACCACCGGCCTCATCACTGCCACCGGCGGCAACGTCAGTGCCAGAATCCCCGGCACTGACCACGTCTTGATCACCCCTAGCCAACTTTTCAAGGGGGATCTGCGCCCCGGCGTTTTGGTTCGCATCGACATGAAAGGCAAAGCACTGGACCCCGATGCGCTATCGCCGTCCAGCGAGTGGCCGATGCACAACACCATCTACCAGGCCCGGCCAGACGTAGAGGCCATCATTCACACCCACGCGCCCCAAGTGACCATCCTGGGACTTGCCGACCTGCCCTTTACTCCCATTTCCACCGAGGCCGCATTCCTGGGCGACCTGCCCCGGATACCGTTCATCATGCCCGGCACCAATGAGCTGGCCCAGGCCGTGATGGAGGCATTGGGAGATGGAGTGGCAGTACTGATGCAAAATCACGGCCTGACTGTAGCGGGCAGCAGTCTGCGCCGGGCCGCCATCCTGTCCGAGATTATTGAGCGGACGTCCGAAGTCATCCTAGGATGCTACGCTGTGGGCAAAGAGCCCCCCACTCTACCTGAGAGCGCGGTTGCAGTGCTGCGGGAGATGGGTAAGATGATGGCATAGCTCTCTTGAAAACGACAACATTTTTTCAGACGAGTCACGGCGTAAAAAGCGAAATGTCACCGTAACAAAATTGCAACTCGCACAAGGTGAGCAGTAGAGCATAAAAGTCCTAAATTTTCTTGGAGCTTGATATGACACAAAATACTCTCACCAATGATTCAACCTCTATCACAGACAAACAATCTCCATCTGTAAAGATTGACCTGTTCTACGCCATGATCACGATGGGGAGCACGGTCATTTGGTCCATCCTCAGCGGCTGGCTCTTGTACTTTTACATACCTCCCGAGGGAGAAGGTGCCGTGCTGGTACCAGCCGCGTTTTACGGTGTGGCGATATTTGTCACACGCATCGTCAACGCCATCATTGCCCCACCTATCGGGTATCTGTCCGATCAAACCCGCAGCCGGTGGGGTCGGCGGCTGCCCTTTATGTTTGTTTCCGCATTGCCCATGCTGATCTTTTTCGTCCTGCTCTGGACGCCACCTATATCTGGCAACTCGGTCTGGAACCTCGTCTACTTGGCATTAGTGCTTTTGCTTTACAATGTCGCTTACAGTTTCAATCAGATCGCGCACACCGCGATGCTGCCCGAACTCGCCCTCACCGACCATCATCGTGTGCGGATGTCAGCTTGGTCCGCCAGCTTTTTCTTGGTGGGTATGGTCCTGGGCGGCCTCGCCGGCCCGATCATTGAAAAGGCAGGGTATACGATCTCGGCGCTAATTTTCGCATGTGTCGCATTACCACTTTTCTATTTGCCTTTTCTCGTGCTGCGCGAGCGACCAGGACGTCAAATCACTGCGGCGGAACGGCTGGACTTGCGGCAAAGCTTTGCGGCAATGACTCGCAATCGGGCATTTTTGATCATGACGGCAACGGGCGTATTCTACTGGGGCGTCACCACGCTGATCCAGTCCGCAATCCCGTTCATCGTCACGGAAATCTGCCTACTGACCAAATCAGACACAATGTACTTTTACATTCCTGCACTGATCGGATCACTAATATGTTACCCGTTGGTAACGTGGCTTTCGGGCCGTTTGGGCAAGTGGATGGTCTTTTCCGGCTCTCTGCTAGCATCGGCCCTCGTGCTGCCCGGACTGATGCTCATCGGAGATTGGATCCCGCTGCCACTCAATATCCAGGGCGTCATTTGGATCACACTGCAAGCTATCGCGATGTCTGGCGTCACAATGCTCCCCCCGGCCTTTGGTGCTGAAATCGTTGACCATGACGAGACGCTGACTGGTCAACGTCGTGAGGGTACATACTATGCCACGTGGGGTCTGCTCGATCAAGTCATTAACGGCCTAACAGCCGCGCTGCTGCCGCTGTTACTATTATTAGGCCGCAGCCGCTCCGATCCGCGTGGCCCCCTCGGCGTGCGAATGATCGGAATCGTAGGTGGCATCTTGATGTTTACGGCCTTTGTGATCTTTATCAAGTATCCATTGAAAGGAGACTCGGATGACTCTCTCAAAGCAACAGATTGACCGAATTACCAATTTAGAGTGGGCAAACTATGCCGCATCCCTCGTCACCGCTCAGGTAACACCCGGCCTCGACGTGGTCCTAAGAGACGACGTCATCATAACCAGCAGTGATATCTTTCCCTCACCAGACGCAAACCACGCATGCTTGCTGCGAGCCACGCCCAAGACCATAGACGGTCTGATCGCCGAGGTGATTGATCATTTCAAGCCTAAAGGCTTGCCCACGACGGTCTTTATCTCACCAGCCTGCACACCGGCAGACCTACCCGACCGTTTGTTAAAGCAGGGATTCGTAAAACAAAAAGATAAAGAAGCCTGGGTCGTTCTGGACAACCTGCTTGATCTTGAGATTCCTCCCCCTTTCTCCAACGCAGCAGTTACCTCCATCACCAAAGATCAAGTACTGACTTTTGCCGAAATATTTCTGACCGCATTTGGTATACCGCTTGACTTTGCACCCTATATGGCTCAATTGCTGGAACCTTCCCTGGAACAACCCAGCATCCATCACTACTTGGCTCTGGTCGATGAACAGCCAGCAGGTATTATGTCCTTGTTACGTCACAAAAGCTTTGGAGTCTTTGGCAGTGGTGGTGTACTGCCGGCATATCGCAAAAGTGGCGCTGCTACGAACTTGGCGATCAGAGCCGCAACAGATGCGAAAAAATACGGCGTCGATACATTGATGGGACAAACAAAAGCCGGAACCTCTCTCGAACGGTTACTCCGTATTAGCGGATTCAACAGAGTATTTACCAGGACATGCTATACCCTATCATGAATGCCCTAGTCAAAATCGCAGACCTCCGAAAAACATACCAGATGGGTGACGTGACCTTTGAGGCACTGAAAGGAGTTTCCCTGGACATTTCTACCGGAGACTTTGTGGCGATTATGGGGCCTTCAGGCAGCGGCAAGTCCACCTTGTTGCATCTGGCCGGCGGGTTGGATAAACCGAGTGCCGGATCGGTCACAGTAGGTGCACACGCCCTTCAGACTATGAACGAAACAGCCCTGGCTAAATTCAGGCGAACGCACATAGGCTTTGTTTTTCAATTTTTTAACCTGGTCGACAACTTGACCATTCAAGCCAACATCGAGTTGCCCGCTCTGCTGGCTGATAGAAAGAATAAAAAGAGCATTAGAAAACGCTCCGACAAACTATTGGAAAGATTGGGAATTGCCGACCAAACTCAAAAGCACCCATGGGAACTATCCGGCGGTCAACAACAACGGGTAGCCATTGCCAGGGCGCTCATCAACCGCCCCACCCTGCTATTGGCCGATGAGCCAACGGGTAACCTGGATAGTGCCAGCGGCCAAGATGTGCTAAACATTCTGACTGAATTCAACCAACAGGGCCAGACAACCCTGATCGTCACACACGATGCGCTGGCTGCTGCGCAAGCCAAACAAGTTCTGTTTCTCCACGACGGTCGTATCTTGGATCGTATGCCAGGTGGTGATGCAAAACGTATCGCCCAACGTCTGACAGATTCCAACTAAACGGATGGTGATGGTTTATGGATGCAATCTGGGGAAAAATCAAAGCAGATATCACCAGTCGTCCCATCGTCTCTATCCTCATCACCATCACAATTATCGCCGCCTCTGCCTTGCTTACCCTAGCCTTGGCTACCCTGATGAACATTGGCGCTCCTTACGACAGGTCCTTTCAAGAACTCAACGGCGCCCATCTATGGCTCTACTTTGACCGAGACAGGATTCGCTCCCGAGACATCGCACACATCGAAACTCTCCCCATCATCACCGGGAGCACAGGCCTACAATACAGCATCAAGAGCCGCGTGCAAATTGACGATACGCGGATTTGGACCAGCCTAAGAGTCATACCTGCGGATATACCAACCGACCTTTCCACAGTAAATCGTTTACTGGTTCAAGATGGACGTTACCTGACCGTTGGTCAAACTGAGATTTTGGCCAGCAAGGACCTAAAAGATCTGTACCACCTGGCGGTCAGTGATACCATCAACATCACCGGACAGGATGGTAAAAAGACAAACCTGCTCGTAATCGGTCTGGCATATAATCCCATGTGGGACACCTATCGCAACAGCCAACCCCCTTATCTCTATGTCAGCAAAGAAACCTTGCGAGATCTATTTCCCGACGAATCGACCTGGGACTGGTCCATAGGGCTGCGCTTGAACGATCCCGAATCGGTTGACGACGTACTCACGCAAATTGAGGCAATACTCCGCGCGGACGCCATTGCCAGTCACACCGATTGGCGGGATGTAAAGGAATCGGCAGTTTTCGGAGCACAGCTCAATTTTGTCTTTTTGGGCACTTTTAGCTTTTTTGCGATTCTCGCCGCCGCTCTGGTAATCGCCAGCAGTATTGGCTCATTGGTACTGTCTCAATTCCGTCAAATTGGCATTCTCAAGGCCATCGGTTTCACTCAAAATCAAATCCTGACCCTTTACATCGGGCAGTATATGATTCTGGGCCTGATCGGCTGCCCATTGGGTTTATTGCTAGGGATCGTCCTATCTCCTTTGCCGCTAAAGAGCGTGGCCGCGTCTTTGAGCACAAGCTTTCAACCTCCTGTCGATCTGTCATTGATCACCTTGGTCCTAGGCATTGTCGCCAGTATAATCACAGCAGCCACTCTGGGAGCAGCGCGCCGGGGAGCGAAAGCGAACATCATCAAAGCTATCGCCATAGGCGCAGAAGCTCCCCACAAAAAACCGTTCTGGGGAGTGAGATTGGCTACCCACCTTGGTTTTTCAATGACCTTTATCCTCGGCTTGAACGACATCTCTGTCAGACCATTCAGGTCCTTTATGACGGGTTTGAACTTGACTCTGGGTGTAGTTGGGGTAATATTCGGCCTAACGTTAAACGAAACCCTAAAAACTTATGAAAAAAACCCCGCTCTCTTGGGAATCGTCTATGATGCCATCGTAACTAGAGAAGAAAGCAGTGACAATCGAACGCAGGGCAAATTGCGCCGAGCGCCTGGCGTGGATGCTTTTTACAGCGAGTACCTGGCCGACGTAGAAACACAACAGGGTCAATCATTTCAGATGAGAGCGGTAAAGGGAGATTTGGCCGCCTTTCCTTTTATAATATCAGAGGGAAGATTTTTTCAACCCAACACATACGAAGCCATCGCCGGACAAGGGCTTTTAGACTGGCTAGGACTGGCAGTGGGAGATGAATTGACTTTGATTTTGGACGACAAAACAGAGAGGCCCGTTACCTGGAAGATCGTTGGCAGGTATCCTGAACCTGTAAATGCCGGGCAGATGTTGATGGTCAGTTGGCCTACCGTTGCAAGATTGATCAGGCACGCGCAGCCACAAACATATTTCTTGAAACTAGCCCCAGATACCAACACAACGCAATTAAAACAATATCTGGAACCCCGAGCAGAATCCGATTTAAACATCATCTTTGTCGGACAAACCCTTCCAGACGCTGTGTTTTATTTGCAACTGGCCATCTTTGCACTGTCTGGTATTTTGATTGCTATCGCCCTGATCAATGTATTCAACACATCTCTACTGGCAGTACAAGAGAAACTCGGAATGATCGGTGTACTCAAGACGCTGGGGATGACACCCGCTCAGGTCGTGGCGATGGTCAACACGACTGCAGGATTATTGGGACTTTTAGCCACGGCAACAGGCGTCCCACTAGGACTGGTCCTCACCCAAGGATTGCTGACACTGCTCTCAAGAGCCTACGGGTTTGGTGAGGTAAATGCAGATTTGAACTATTTATACGTCTTGCTATTGATTCCATTAATGATTATAATCAGTATAGTAGGCAGTATTATTCCGGGACAACGGGCAGCAAGAGTATCAATTGTACAAGTTTTGCGCAATGAGTAAATGACTTGAGCAAACATTTATCAGTATAACAGGAGAGGGACCGGATGTTTATTGGTATTTATCAATCGGCTACGATCTTGCTAGGAATCATTACGTTCTACATCATAGATTTTGTACTCATCACCCGTTACGATAAACAACGACAAGCCAAAGGTAGTGGGAGAAGCTGGGGATACACAACTATGGCCATCATTGTGGTTATATTCATCATTGTACAACCCATCGCATTGCCGCAGTTAAGCGTGCATACCAAAGCCTGGTGGGGTGCATTGACCCAAGTAATTGGCACAATGTTAATCGTCAGTGCACTGATTGTCCAAACATGGTCACGAGTACACCTGCGGCAGTTTTACGCTGAACGGGTCGAGGTCCAACCAGGACATTTTGTGGTAGACAGTGGACCGTATGCTCATGTGCGCCATCCATTCTTCACTTCATTATTCATGTTTGTAATCGGGCTATTACTGACAAACCCAGCACTACCCACACTACTGATAGCCATTTATGTTTTTTGGGATTTTCCTCGAGCAGCAAACCAGGAAGAAGCATTACTCAGCAAGAACTTGGCAGGTTACGCAGACTATATGGCTCGCGTCCCCCGCTTTTTTCCAAGGTTTCACAAACAAGCAGGAGACAATTAGCCGTGGATGCCAAAGCATTTCAGAATTTGTCCACCAAAGAAATCGCCCGACTGGTATGTGAAACAGGGCCAAAGGTGTGTGTTTTTCCCATCAATGGCACCCGGCGTTGGTTTATGCTAGAACATCCAGAACAAGCAGCGACAGATTTTGCGAACACCTATCTACGAATTACGTGGCAACGACAGATCGAACTCTACAAGCTGTTCTTTGATCACGGTATTAATACATTGCTGACTCCTATCTTTGGGCCAGATCTGCTAGAACGCGGAGATGAATACCAACGGCTTTTGGAACCAGGGCTATTGTGGTTTACGCAAAATCAAGACATGCTGGACTTTTACGACGCGTACGACGTGCGAGTACGCGTTTATGGAGACACCCATCGTCATTTTAGAGATACCCCCTACGCCCACACGCTGGACGCCTTTGAGGAACTAGCTCAACGGACAGCCCAGCACAAATGCCACAGACTGTTCTTTGGCATCTGTGCTCACGATCCATCAGAAACTGTGGCCGAAATTGGTGTCCGCTTTCAGCAAGAACACGATCAGCTGCCAAATAGGCGACAGATCATAGAGGCATATTATGGCGAGTACGTTGAACCAGTAGACTTTTTCATCGGCTTTGATCGCTTTACCGCATTCGATATGCCCCTGATTTCTACTGGCAATGAAGATCTATATTTTACCATCAGTCCATCTCCGTATTTGGATACTCGTGTCCTACGAATGATCTTGTACGATCACCTATATACCCGTCGCATAGACAAAGCCAATTACGAAACCCTATCGCCCAAAGACTGGTCTTGGATGAAGGCTTTTTATCAAACGAACCGAGACAAAGTCCTAGGAATAGGAATAGAACGGGGAGGAATTTGGTATCCAGTTTGTAGAAATGAAGAGTGTAACACATAAATAAAAACACAACTGACTTTTGAATAACATTGAGGACAATCATTGAAATTAGAAACCCAAGTTCGTGAGTTGATAAAAGGCTTGAAGGGACGTATGGGGCCTAGCCCATACGACATTGCCTGGATGGCAAGAGTACCTGACCACACAGGAGACGGCCTGCGCTGGCCATATCTGATTGATTGGTTAATTGAACATCAGCGACAAGATGGCAGTTGGGGAGGGCCGATCTATTACTACCATGACCGAATCCTGTGTACGCTGACGACCATTATCGCACTCAAGGATAGCCAACAAGAGCCCGCCGTTGACCAAGCCATTAGGCGAGGGCAAAAATACATCTGGCACAATCTACACCGATTACATCACGACCCCTTTGAATTGGTTGGATTCGAATTGATCATGCCTACCTTGTTGATAGAAGCATTGGATCTGGGTCTGGATATTCCCAGACATACTTGTGGCTATGGACGAATTCGCAAGGAAAAGCTCAATCTCATTCCACCGGCGCTGCTCTACTCGCCCAAGATTACAATCGTTCACTCACTCGAGTTCCTAGGAAAAGACGGCAACCCCGAACAAATGCGCCAAGCAATAGCAGAAAATGGAAGCCTGGGAAACTCGCCAGCCACAACTTGCTACTATTTGCTCCGAGGAGGCGACGACGACCGGACACTGAACTATCTCGAAAACATGGTTCGTCACAACAAAGACATCATTTATCTATACCCCTGTCGTACCTTTGAACTAACTTGGGTCTTACATAATCTGTCTTTTTGCGATAGGCCGCTCACAGACCTGGTAGAAGCCTCGATCTGGAAAGAGTTACTAGACAATCTAGGAAAAAGGGGGATTGGTCTAGATTCAAGCTTTGGCATTGAGGATGGCGACATCACATCGGTAACTATGCGACTATTAACGATGGCCGGTTACTCGCTAGATCCAGAAATTCTGGCGCGATTTGAAGTCCGGGACAAATATATCTTTCGCACCTACGAGTATGAGCGGAATCCCAGCATTGGTACCAACGTCCACGCCCTAGAAGCCCTCAGCCTGCTTCCCCACTATCCAAATAGGGATGAAAGTAAAGATCGTATTCTCGCCTTTCTCATGTCCAATCGTATTTTCGATACGTACTGGGTGGATAAATGGCATGCATCTCCCTATTATGCGACCGCTCACGTATTGATAGGAATATCAAAATCCGCTCCGGGGATGCTCCGCGAATGCCACAGTACGGTCGAATGGTTAACACACACACAACGCAAAGATGGATCTTGGGGATTCTTTGATTGCGGAACAGTCGAAGAAACAGCTTATGTCCTAACAGCACTCTTGTATGCCACCCGACTCTTTTCTATAGACCGAGATTTGTTGCGACGAAGCGTGGCATATCTGTACCACGAAACCGGGGGACAGTTTGCCGATTACGACTATCCACCGCTCTGGCTCGGAAAACTTTTGTACGTTCCCCACGACATTGTCCAAGCCTCAGTCCTGTCGGCGCTTATGCTATATGAAAAAACCTTTGGTCCCACATAAATAACGGTGATCTCTTATTGTTCCAAAATGTACCTTTGACAAATTCCACCACTAAAAGTTGCTCAAATCCGGCTCGAAAATTTGTCAACCTATTGAAATCCTTTTATAATTATACTATGCGTCGAAATTTCTTATTACTTGCGATCATTTATGTGCTGGTACGCCTGGTAATACATGGCGCATTCCTGGTTGAATTGGCGCAAGATATGGAGGATCATGATCTTGAACTTTATTTGGATGCATCCTCTCATCTCACAACTCGCCAGGACCTATACATTAGTGGTCCGGTAGACCGGATGGAATTTTTCCAATACTCTCCGGCCTATGCGCTAGCATTTACGCCTTTTCTTTGGCTTTCCATACCGGCACTTTTGATTGTGCATACGTTGATCCATATCATTGAATATGGTCTATTCTATTGGCTATGGAGGCGGATTTTCCATCGGATGGGCTTTGATCAGGCCACTGAGGTCTTGTCCATGACTCTGCCTGTCTGGTTAATCTTTTCGGCGTTCTGGAGTGATTTGGGATACCTCAATGTATATATCCTTATGGCACTATTAGCCACGTTACTCATTGACGCTATTTTGAACGAACGATTAGGCTGGTCATTGTTATGGCTATCCATTATTCTTCCGATCAAGCCTCAGTGGGCTTTTGCTGCTGCCGTTCCATTACTTCTTGGCAGGTACCCTTTCTTTTTCAAGTTGCTAACCCTGGCTGTAATCGTCTATGTTGCTATCGCAGGCCTGACACTACTAGTAGTAGGACCTTCCTATGGATGGCAACAATACGTTGACTATTTTGATCTCTTGAATAGATTGCAAAATGCGAGTTACCCTTGGCGTGGCCCCGATGCGCCGTTCTTGGGCTATAATCATTCGATCGTGCAAATCGTCATCTTTGTCCTTGGCCTGACCCCACATACGATGCGTCTGGCAACAGGTATCAAAGTGCTGCTCCTGGTACCATTAGCAATAGTAAGCTTGCGCTATCTTTTTCAACCAGTCAACGAGCCTGGTCGTAATGTTCCCCAATTAGGTTTAGACTTGGGCTTTGCCTTGTACCTTGGAGCCTTTATCTGGCTAAATATGGTATGGGAAGTATCACTGGGTATCGCCATATTCACATACCTCTTGGTAACGTTGAAACAACGAAATGCAAAAATCTTGATTTGGCTTGTATTTCTTCCCTATGCCTTGATAGACTTGTTCCAGGTTTCTGCTTTGCCATTCTTTCTACTCGGTAAACCCATCATTCTTTCCGGAATATACGTTTTGACAGATCCTAGTATTTATCTTCCACTCGTTATGATTGTCATTTTAACGTTTTATGCTTTGCTTATCAAGCGTTTGTTGCAAGTAGAAAAGCGATGAAACTAATTTTGCTTGTTATTTTGCTACTTTATTTCTGAGAAGACTGTTTGATGTATTTGATTTTTTAATTAGCTCAGTATGCGCTGGGAGATAAAGATGAAGACAAGATTAAGAACGGATATCAATAGATGGCTAGATGTCCCTTCAGCCGATCCCGATGATGCTCGTCGCCGAAAGCTGTTAAACATCATATTGGCAGGAATGCTAGTAATAGCCATAATCGGTTTCCTGGTAACAACTATTACTGCTATTACAGGAACAGCGGGAACCGAAATTGAAGTAATAACCCTATACATAGGGTTGGGGTTGTTGTTTCTGGGGATTATGGTAATTTTCCTAATCAATCGTACATGGTCAGGAAAAATCGCAAGCTGGATTTTTTTGTTGCTCCTATTGGTCATCTTTGTCTTTAGTGACTCGCCAGATGAATTGGTAGCGGGAAGGAGTACGTTTTTGTACTCTATTCCTATTCTTATGGCGAGTGTGGTATTATGGCCCTGGGCCAGTTTTGTTCTAGCCGGTCTAAGCAGTTTGGAATTGACCGCTCTAAGTATAGTTTCCAAAATTGTACCTCCTGTACCCGCAATGCTCAGCCTCTTTGCAATCGCTCTAGTGGCCTGGCTCGCGGCCCGCAGTTTGGAGAACGCCTTGGTCGATTTGCGCACCATCAACCAAGAACTGGACCAACGGGTAGAGAAGCGCACCCGCGACCTGGCCGAATCACTAAGCAGAAATGAGGCCATCCTCAAAGGGATCGCTGACGGCGTTATCGTCTTTGATAACGATGGTATGTCCACTATGGCCAACCCGGCAATGATCCATATCCTGGGTAAATCTAACCAAGAGATTGTGGGACACGAACTTGGCATACTCATGCAAGACGTAAACCAAAATGATCAAGAGGTAATCTACGATCTGGTAAAAGACAGCCTCGTAACCTATCCAAGTCTCAAATTCGAGTGGGGAATCAAAACAATCTCTGCCAGTTTTGCCGCAGTCCGGGATAACGTGGGGAGAAGAACAGGCACGGTGGCCGTGTTCCGAGATTTCACCAGGGAAGCCGAACTGGAACGTATGAAGAGCACCTTTGTCTCTAGCATCTCTCACGAACTGCGCACACCACTCAATGCCATCTTGGGCTATTCCGAGATATTGACAGAAAATGTCTATGGCCCGCTCTTGGATGGACAGCGTAACGCGATAAACCGCGTGACCGTCAACAGCAAGCGGCTGCTGAGCATCGTCAACGACTTGTTGGATCAAGCTCAAATCGAGGCGGGTACATTAAAGCTCAAAGTTGCTCCATTCTCCCCAAGCAGCCTAATAGATGGTGTCATAGACGTAATGGATGTGCTGGCACACTCCAAAGAACTCGAGTTGGTCACCCACATTGCTGATGACGTGCCCGTCACGTTGCCCAGCGATCAGCAACGACTGCATCAAATTCTGATTAACCTGGTGGGTAACGCCATCAAATTTACTGACGAGGGAAGTGTACGGATGCGCATCTATCGGCCAAACGCAACTCAGTGGGCACTAGAAGTAGAGGACACTGGCTGCGGTATCCCGTTGGAAGCACAATCCTACATCTTTGATCCCTTTCAACAAGTCGACAGTTCCGCCACGCGGACACATTCCGGGTCTGGGCTAGGACTGTCTATCGTCAGACAACTGACTGCTTTGATGGGTGGTGAGATCACCCTGAAAAGCCAAATAGGGAAGGGTAGCACATTCACTGTTATCCTTCCCCTCGTCCCAATACAGGAGGAAGTAGTAGTATGAACGGCAACCCAAATCCATTTGCACTGATCGTCGAAGACGATCCCGACGCCGCTGCCATTTTTGCTGAAGCGCTAAAAGCAGCCGCTCCGTTCCAGGTCAAAATCATCGGAACCGGTGACAAGGCTCTCGAATGGTTAGCTAAACATGAACCGGATATGGTGGTGCTGGATATGCACCTCCCCAAAGTGGCCGGGCCAGAAATTTTGCGCTATATTCGTGCACAAGCCCAAGACAAAACTATAGCCACGAAACGTCTGGTAAACACCAAAGTCATCGTCGCCACCGCCGACCCCAGCACGGCCGAAACCCTTTACGATATAGCCGATCTGGTACTTCTCAAACCCATCAGCTTTAGCCAATTACGCGACTTGGCCAAACGGCTGATAAACACACCTAGTTCAGACGAGATGCTTTAAAAACATCCTGGAGTGGATGTAACGATCGATCGCCGAAAAAGGCCGGTCCTATTGTGGCGTCCCAACCTGATCTTGTAAAGAGGCCAATCATCAGATGCCCTCTGGGCGCCGCTAGAACTTGACCGGAATTGCAGACACGATCGTCCATACCTGCAAAAGGCAACCCAAATGACTGATTTGCAAACATACTTTTCCCAACGCACAGACGAAATCCTCGATCTGTTGCGTCAATTGGTGGAAATCGAGTCTCCCAGCACCGACAAATCCGCCACCGACCGTATCGGGCAATTCGTAGCTCAAGCAGCGTGTCAAACGGGCGCCAGTGTGAGTGTCGTTCCGCAAGAATTATGTGGAGATCTCGTGCTAGCTCGTTGGGGAGAGGGTATAGGGCATTTTTTGATTCTGTGCCACTTGGACACTGTCTGGCCGCTGGGCACATTGGCCGAACGTCCCTGGCGAGTGGAAGGAGGAAAAGTCTTCGCCCCCGGTTGCTTTGATGAAAAAGCTGGCACAGCCATCATCTTGATGGCGATGCAAGGGCTGCGAGATTTGGGATTGGCCCCGTGCCGCCCAGTGACAGTTCTCTTTAACTGCGATGAGGAAATAGGAAGTCACTCATCTCGCCCTTTCATCGAGGCTGAGGCACGCAAAGCAGAGGTAGTCTTTTGCATGGAACCCACTCTACCTGACGGAGCGCTCAAAGTGTGGCGCAAAGGACCTGCTCGTTACACAGTCACCGCACTAGGACGGGCGGCTCACTCTGGAATCGACCACGAAAAGGGCATCAACGCCATCGAGGAACTGGCCCATCAAATTCTACACCTTCAAAAGATGACCAATTATGCCAGCGGCATCACGCTCAGCGTGGGTCGGGTGCAAGGAGGCACGCGACCCAACGTTGTACCTGATCGAGCCACGCTGTGGCTCGACGCACGCGTACAAACAAAAACAGAGGGGGAACAAATAGTCGCGGCCATAGAGGGATTGCAACCCACGTTAACCGGCGCACGGCTCATCATAGAAGGAGGAATGATCCGTCCTCCGATGGAGAAATCACCGGTGACAATGGAGCCATTCCGGCGCACGCAGGAAATTGGAACCAGCTTGGGGTTAGCACTCACAGCCGGGGGCACCGGCGGCGCTTCGGATGCCAATCTTACCGCTGCTCTAGGTATCCCCACACTGGATGGTCTGGGAGCCGTGGGAGATGGCGCCCACAGCCTCAACGAACATGTACTGATATCGAGCCTTCCCGAACGCACAGCCCTGATGGCAGCACTACTGACTCGTTGGTAACTCTTGCTTCTGAACAACGCTTAACCAACAGAGTCATTCTCCACCCCTCGCGCGAGCAGGACCGCCGCCACAATCGCACAGACGGCCCCCACGCCAGCGTGCAACGCAATCGGATTCTGTACGCTCACGGGTTGCCATCGCCAGAGCCATCCGCCGATCAGGGCAGCCAAAATCCGGCTGAGACCAAAGGTCATACCGATCAAAGAAAGTAGCGTGGCCCGAGCATCTGGAGCCAACTCGGTCGCTAGCGGCATGAGCGAGACGATCCCAAACTCGAACGTCAACATCATCAGCCCGATCCCAGCTAACGCGGGTACTAGTCCAAGTCTGGATAACCACGGCAACGCGAACAAACTAAGCGCCAGCCCCAAGAGACCCACCAACACACTGCGTCGTTTACCGATCCGGTCGGTGATCACCGTTGTGCTACACTCGGCAGCAGCCTCGGCCAGCCCCACGACGGCGGATGCCAATCCTAATGCAGTAAAACTCAACCCAAACGCATCCTCAAGCCACGCACCGTACACGATAAAGGGAATCTCCATCGACAATGTGAGCAACATAAACGTCAGCAAGAGCACGATGACGGGGCGACGACGCAACAAACTGCGCCAGGTGGCGATTACGGAGACAATGAACACATCATCGTCGCGACGCACAGACTGGGGAAGGGTTGACGGCAGCCCCACGCGTACAAGCCCTACACCGAGCACTCCCAACACGGTCAAGACAGCCCACGGAGCGCGCCAGCCAAGGCGGTCGATCAGGGCCCCCGACGCTGGGACACCCAGCAGCCACGCCGCCGACCACGAAAGCTCGGCGATACCCACTGCCCGCCCGCGTTCGCGATAAGGCACGGCATCTCCCAGATAAGCGTACACAGCCGGGTCGTAAAGCGCTTTGGAGATACCATAAAGCGCAAAGGCGATGACGGCGGCGGCAAATGTGCCAACACCCGCCAACAGTAAGCTGGCTAATGCAAAGAGAAACAGAGCTGCTTCCATCACGCGGCGGCGTCCGTAACGATCTGCCAAAGGCCCAAGGAGAGGCGACGCCATTCGTCCCATCAGCCGCAGTGTGATCAATCCACTGGCTGCCGTAAGCGAGATACCCAGACCGCGCGCGATGCTCGGCAAGAACGGGTAAATGATACGCAATGGGATGTTGATTATCGTACGAACCAGGAGGATGATCGGGAATCGAATGCGCGGAGCACCATCAACCGGTATGACGGAATTGCGTCTAGTGGTCAACGATCAACCTTTGCTCAAACCCACAGGCGACACAAACAGTGCTTCGTCACGTATGTGCAAAGCTCGCATCGTTGGGCGACTGCGCCACCACAGCCAGGACGTCTGCATCAGCAGCCCCACCCCCAGTGCTGCCAGGCCAACGTACAACCCTGTTACCCGCTGCCAGAGAATGCCGATCAACAGGACCGCGACGCTGGAGAGCAGAAAGGCCGCCACCGCTTCAGTAATCGTACGCGTGTGCCGACTGTGAACGATGGTGCCCTGGTACCAACTCAGGAAAACGTTCAGACCGGGCACCGGTAGCGCAACCCACAGCGCGATACGGGCCATCACAACCAAATGCGAACTTAGTGCTGACACCCGTCCAAACCAGAACGCAGCCAAGGGTGTGGCAACTATGGTCAGCAGCACGCCGCTCGTCAACATTGCCAGCCCAATGGCAAAGCGGCGCAACTGGCGCGTCGCGTGCGGTTCGTCTAGCAGCGCGATGACGACCTCATTGAACGCATAGCTCGTACTCCGCAGCATAAAGACAAACCCCGAGACGACCGACCACGCGGCCAACGAGTCCACCGCATTGGGCATCCGGCTCAGGCCAGCACTCACCATCGGTTGCGACAGCATACCCAGCAGCGCCGTTATCGCCAACGGGATGTAGAATACCAGAAAAGCCCGTAGAGTAAGCGGCGGCTCAACGGATGCTGCCCCTTTGAGCGGTCCGCGCAACACAGGCCGCACACGCAGCCCAGTATAGAGGGCCTCACTGACCACTCCAGTCGCAATGGCGCAGGTCGACACAATGATACCGGGAATGGTCCCGATCAGATAGCCTATCGCCAGCACCAGCCCACCGGCAGCGAGTCGCACCACCGTCCCCAGACCCACTGCCCGCGACTGGCCAAAGCGGATCATTACTCCCTGGTTAAAACGTCGATAGGCAATGGCCCACGTCCAGGGAACCATAATCATCATTCCCACGCGGCCCGGTTCGATGATTTCTGCCGGCACGCCAAATATACCGACGACAACAACATAGTAGAGCGGCGTGAAAGCGACCAATATGTGCAACACGGTCAAGGCTGCACTCATAACCATCATAAAACGGCGCAGCTTGCAATACGAGTCCCAGTCTTTGCTGAGCGCGGTCGAGGCGGACAAAAGCATGATGATTGGCGATTCAATAAGCAACGCCAGGGGCCAAACAATGCCGCCCCAGGCCGCCAGGTTCATCTCGGGGTCGGCCAGCCGCGCCACAACGGCGCTCATCATTGGGCCTTCAATAGCCATAAACAACCAACTTGCGGCCAACGGCCACCAAGTCTGCACAACGTGGCGCATAGCCAGCGGTTCTCGGACATTATTCTCGGTCATAGATCTAGTTGTCAAAATTTCACCTCAAGCCCTCTAGCCACTTGCGCGCAACCCGAGGGGAGCATAGATGCACAGTCGCCAGGTGGGCATACTCGGGCATCTGGAAAAGAAGCGAATACTCACGTCGCTTGCGCGGATAACTGCGGAGCGCCCACAAAAAGAGCGAGTCACGGCTAAAGAACTGGGCCGAAAAAGTCTCCCGATTACCACTCCACAACTCTTCCCGGGTAAAAATGCGACGCATCGTGCGCCACGTCAGCCGTCCCAAGATGACGGGCAGGCCATAATCAAGCCATACGATGGTGTCCGCCCGGCTCCAGACAACGTCGCGCGCGCGGCCATAGTTACCGTCCACCACCCACGCATCTTTACTCAGCGCCTGCGCTATGCGCTCCCGAAAGATCTCTACAGGAGATTGGGTCCAGTCAGGCCCCCAAAAGAGTGCGTCCAGCTCTATGTGGGGAATATCAAGGTACTGAGATATCTGGCGTGCCAGCGTCGTCTTGCCGGAGCCGGTCGTACCAACAACAGAGATGCGCCGCCCGCCCTCAGTTTGACATCGGGGGCGGGCGATTCGCGTGTCCTCATTTCTATCTATGTTGGCGACGCCGCCAATGCTTGTGTCGTCTTTGGCTGTTTCACTCGTCATTACTCGCTCACAAGGAAGCAGTATACCCCCAGTCGAGCAATGTGTCAAAAGATGGACGGCCTCAAATCAAAAACTACGCATCAGCAAGGGCAAGTACACCAAAGCGACAAACTGTACCTGTATCGTTCCTGTCTGCCCACCCGCCGTGGCGGTGACGACGGCCCAGCCAGGCTCAAGGGCGGCAGTCAACAGCGCAGTGACAACACCCTCGGCAGAGGTACCAAGAGGTAAAAACACAGTGCCCGGAGAACCGCTAGAGATCGGAGAAAGCAAACCCAAGAAAGTGGTCCACGTGACGATGGTGCCCGCTTGCACCGGTCGGCTATAGATGTCGGTGACCGTCGCCGTGAGGGTGGCGGTAGAGGTTCCGTTGGCGGACAGAATACCAGGGACCGCCTCCACCTCAACCCGATAGGACGGCAAAGGTTCGAACTCTATCCACGCCGTCCCGGTCACATCCCCGGCTGTAGCAGTGACAACTGCCAAACCAGGATCCAGACCAGCGGTGAGAATCATCATCACAGCACCGCCGTCTGTAGTGCCCGAAAGAGCAGAAAGAGAACCTAGAGACACAGTAAAGGTGACAACAGTGCCATCTTGCACCGGCTGGCTGTAGACGTCGGTAACGGTTGCGGCGATGGTAAAAGTGGAGGACCCATCGGCAGGTAGAACGGCCCCCTATGTGCTAAGTGACACAACTCTGACCGCTAGTCAGCCTACAATTGTGTGCCCATCTCCTTGCGTCAATTATGTTGGTCTCACCTCCTCCGCGACTTTCAGACGTTCGTTGATCGTGGGACAGAGTCCCAGCGCATCGGCGAAGCTATCCTTGTTCAAAGTGACCTCATGTTTGAGTGGCGGTACCAGATACAAGATGGGACAATGACTCGTGCCACCTTCCAAGCGAAAATGAAACCAGTACAGCAGAGTGGACCTTTGTGCACGTCGAAGGCGTAGAACCCACCAACAATCTGGGTGAGCGACAGGTTCGCCATGGTGTGCTCTGGCGCAAGATGTGTTTCGGAACCCAGAGCAAAGCTGGTAGTCGTTTTGCTGAACGCATTATGACAGTCGTTGCCACCCTGAAACAACAACGGCGCAATCTGCTGGGCTATCTCACTGAAGCCTGCGATGCTGCCAACTGGGGTCGACCTGCGCCGTCTTTGCTCCCCACTGCGCCGACTCCCTGAACGATTGCCACCCCCCTTCTTGTGGTCCCATCATGACAAAGGCCAATGCCACAACGATACGCAACGCCCGCTCAGGAATGATCTGTCCTAAAAGCTGACCCCTGACAGCGCCTATCGCCGTGACCGGTATCAGCGCTGCGCTTGTACCTAAAAAGACAGCCCACGGACGGCGATGCTTACAAGTCTGCGTCACCACAGCAAGTTAGGTCTTGTCCCCCCGCTCGGCGATGAACACCAACCCGAAGGTAGCGATCAACGTATTCCAAGCCACCTTGCTTCTCTCCGATCCACGCGAACCACATACCCGATTCTCACAACCAAACACTACTCTTGACCCGGTGCTTGTTTGCCAGGAAACAACCTTGTGGTAGAATTTCCCAATATCCCGATTCTGGCAAGGTAACCGTTCAAGTTGCCATAAAGGAACACATCAGGAGAAATGAAAATGAACTTGAAACTCGTTGGCGTCATTGGTGCCGGCGTCATAGGAACTGGCGTAGCCCAGAACCTGGCGCAAACCCGGCATCAAGTCATCCTCGTCGACGTATCAGACGATGTCCTGGAACGCGCCAAAACTGAAATCCGTAACAATGCCCGCCTGGGGCGCTTGTTCGACAAATCAAATCGAGAAGGCATAGATGAGGTGATGGCGCGCATCAAACTGACCACCGATTATGATTTGCTGAAAAAGGTTGACTTTGTTATCGAGAACGTGACTGAAAAGTGGGATATAAAAAAGGACGTTTACGCCCAACTCGACACCGTCTGTCCGTCCGATTGTGTGTTTTCTTCCAACACATCCTGCATTTCGATCACGCGCATTGGCTCGGCGACGAATCGCCCGGATCGTGTCATCGGTATGCACTTTATGAACCCGGTTCCGATGAAATCCATGGTCGAGGTCATCCGTGGTTATCACACGTCTGACGAGACCATCGAGACAGCAAAATCGCTTCTGGCGGGAATGGGCAAGGAGTGCATCGTGGTCAACGACTCGCCGGGATTTGTTTCCAATCGGGTCCTGATGTTGACCATCAACGAAGCGATCTGCCTGGTCCACGAACGGGTGGCGCATGCGAAAGAAATAGATCGGATTTTTGAGGCTTGCTTTGGCCACAAGATGGGGCCGCTCGAGACCGCTGATTTGATCGGGCTGGATACCATCCTCCATTCTCTCGAAGCGTTATACGAAAGCTTTAGTGATAGCAAGTACCGTCCATGCCCCTTACTGAGAAAGATGGTTGACGCAGGGCTATATGGCCGCAAGAGCGGTCAGGGCTTTTACACATATCCAGAGGTGAAATGATGGAAACAGAAATCAAGACCAGGATCAAACAATTCCTGGCCCAGCACTTTCGAGACTATGACTTGCAAGATAACGAGGATATTTTTGCGCTTGGTTTCGTGAATTCCCTTTTTGCGATGCAACTTGTCCTCTTTGTAGAAAAAACATTCGAAATAACAGTCGAAGATCAGGACTTGGACATTGATAATTTTCGCACGATCAACGCTATGACTGACCTGGTGATGCGCAAAAAGAGCGCAAAATGAAAATTGAACTCACGCCCCGGCAACGAGATGCCAAAGCCGCCTTTGGGGCATTTGTGGACAGAGAGATTATTCCCCATGCCGACCGCTTTGACCGAGAAGAACGTATCCCTCTCGAGTTGATCGACAAGATGGCGCGAGCCAAGTACCTGGGAGCCGTGATCCCACAGGAGAGCGGTGGCGGCGGTATGGATATGATCACTTTTGGCTTGCTCAACGAACAGGTGGGTCGGGGCTGCTCTTCGGCGCGCAGTTTGCTGACTGTGCACAGCATGGTCGCCGCCGCTATTCTTCGCTGGGGCCGCCCGCATCAAAAAAAGTTCTGGCTGCCTCGATTGGCAACGGGCAAAACCATCGGGGCTTTTGCTTTGACTGAGCCTGGCGTGGGCAGCGATGCCAAGAGTATGGAAACCACAGCGGTCCGACAGGGCGATGTTTACATTCTGAACGGGAAAAAGAAATGGATCACTTTTGGGCAAATAGCGGATCTCTTTCTAGTCTTTGCCCAGTGCGACGGCAAGTCGCTTGCTTTTCTGATTGAGAGAGACTGCCCTGGCCTGGAGATCAAAGCGCAAGGCGGGCTGTTAGGTGCTCGCGCTTCTATGTTGGCCGAGGTGCATCTGAATGCGTGCGAGGTGACTGAGGAAAACCGAATTGGCGGTTTGGGTTTTGGTTTTGCAGCGGTCGCCTTGACCGGCCTGGACGTGGGAAGGTACAGCGTGGCGACGGGCTGTGTGGGCATTGGCCAGGCTTGCCTGGACGCCTGTCTGCAATACACTAGTAAGAGAAAGCAATTTGGTGTTTTGCTCAAAGAGCATCAACTCGTCCGGCGGATGGTGGCAAACATGGTCACTCAGATAAAGGCAGCTCGTCTCTTGTGTTACCGCGCAGGTTACCTGAAAGACATCGGTGACTCTACATCCACAGCAGAGACACTGATCGCCAAATATTTTGCGTCTACCATGGCCATGAAAGTAGCTAGCGACGCTGTGCAAATCCACGGCGCCAACGGATGCGGCGGCGAGTATCCGGTGCAGCGCTACCTGCGAGACGCCAAAATCATGGAGATTATCGAGGGCAGCAACCAGATGCATCAACTGATGATCAGCAAAGATGCTTACCTGGGGATGTGATCGGAGCTTTTGTCGAGGTTCTATGCAGATTTGTCGGGTTCAGTCAGTTACACCGTGAGGAAACGAATCATGAAAGTTGAACTTTTGATTTCACCAAGTAAAGAAGAAATGGCTCAAATTGTAAATTTGAGAGAGCAAGTGTGGTGCGACGAAGAAGGCTTGGACAGGACGGCAGCCAGAGATGTAGGACTTGCGATTGAGGACAAGCTGGATGCTGATGCCCTACACTTTATTGTTCGGAACGAGGGAACTGTGGTGGCATGTGCTCGTTTGACACTTCATAAAAGTCCAAGCCAGGTCCCTGCGGCAAGTGTTTACAGAGATTTAGCCATTCAAGCAACGCCTCCCATAGGGGCTTTGGGCCGTTCAGTGGTCACATTGCCCTTTCGTGCTCACGGCTTGGGCGCATTACTCGATCTGGCCCGTTACCGAAAAGCCAAGCGAATTGGATGCAAAACTTTGCTAACCTATGCCCACCCTTCACGAGTCGAGACGTTGTCGCTGTTAGGCTTCAAAGTAATGGGGCACGTGAATATGTCAGCCTATCCAGATTGGCCGGCAGAGTTTGAACGAGTGGCATTAAAATGTAACCTAACCCGGTAAAAAATAGATGCTACAAGAACCAGATATCACAAAGGCAAAAGAAGAGCAAACCATCAAATGTATCGTATGGGACCTGGATAACACCTTGTGGAATGGCATTCTGTTGGAAGGCGACGACGTTTCTCTGCGCGATGGGGTGATGGAGGTGATCCGGGAACTGGACCGTCGAGGGATTGTACACTCGATCGCCAGCCGGAACGAGCACGCCTCAGCAATAGCCAAGTTGGAAGAGCTTGGTATCAAGGAATACTTTCTCTATCCCGAGATAAACTGGGGATCCAAATCCTCGTCCGTTCAAGCCATCGCAAAATCGCTCAACGTTGGCCTGGATACCTTTGCGTTCGTCGACGACCAACCGTTTGAACGTGAAGAGGTATCTTTTGCGCTACCCGAGGTGATGTGTATTGACGCTGGCGACTTGCACAAGATCTCAAAGATGCCCCGGATGATGCCGCGCTTTATTACGCCCGAGTCACGCTTGCGGCGACAGATGTATTGGAACGACATCAGTCGCAAGCGGGATGGAAGTGAATTTTCCGGCACAAACGCCGAGTTCCTGGCAACGTTGGGCATAGTCTTTAGGATCAAAATCGCGGACGAAAGCGACCTTCAACGTGCTGAAGAGCTGACCGCGCGCACACACCAACTCAATACGACCGGCTACATCTACTCTTACGACGAGTTGGACGAGTTCCGCCGCTCAAAGGATCACCTTTTGTTGGTCGCCAGCCTAGACGACAAGTACGGTATGTATGGCGCCATCGGCATTTCCCTGGTTGAACTCGGCGACCCGTTCTGGACGGTCAAGCTGTTGCTCATGTCTTGCCGGGTCATGTCGCGGGGTGTCGGCACGATCATGATGAACTATATCATGTCACGGGCGAAACAGGCCAACGTGCGTCTGAGAGCCGAATTCGTTCCGACTAGTTGCAACCGTATGATGTACGTGACCTATAAATTTGGCGGCTTCAAAGAGGTGCAAAAAGAGGATGATTTGATCATACTCGAAAGCGATCTGAGCCAGATACAGCCCTTGCCAGATTACGTGAACGTTCAAATTCCCTAGCAGGCTGTCGGAGAGAAGATTAGATGTGGTAGTCAGAGAACATTACTCAATAGTTAAGAAAAAAAAGCCTGCCAAGTTGCGGTGGGCGGGGTAGTCGCCTAATCTGCCCACGCTACAGAACCGTAGATTATTACTGCCCCTGAGAACACCTCTAGCACCTCCAGTGAGGAATTGCTAGTAGCCCACCTCAACGCAACTCCCCACGCCCCCCAACAGCAAACCAAAACACCCGCACCCCCAAAAGGCACGGCATCCTCGTTCCACGCCATCCTCCTAAACACGCCTGTACCCACACCACCCACTCTCCTCGCCGCATTCCATCGCCTTGCACAAGGTTCATTACCAGGTCTTTGCACAGGGAGAAAGCAATGAAAACTGAGGTGTCGATCCTCTGTTTCGACGAGGGGGAGCGATGGGGCAGGGTTGGGCGAAGTAGGGTTGGGCGGTAGATTAAGATTCGGGTTGGGTTGAGATTAGCTTGTTACAACTGACACCCGATGGTCAATTATCCACGTCGTACCGAGTCACTTTCCGAGTTTGCCGCCAAGACAGTAGCGATTTTCGAGTATTGTTCCAATCATACGTCAATCTCCAACGAGTCGAGTGCGGTACGAGTCCTTTTTGCGTCATTCATTGCGCTGCAATTCTGGAATATCTCGAGGGCGCGCGTCAAGGATGCGCGGGCGCCATTTACTTCACCACGCTGGATTTGCATCTTGCCCTGGTGGTACAGAGCGCGGCCAAGTTCCAAGCGGCTGCCGAGTTGGTCGAGTTGGGTGATAGCGTCGTCAAAGGCGCGCGCCGCTTTGTCCCACGAATCCTGCGCGGCGAGGATTTGGGCTTGTACACGGCGGGTTACGGCCTCAATATGGGGTGAGGGCGCTTCCCGGGTCAGGGTCAGCGTCCTTTCGACAATTTTTACGGCCTTGTCGATTTGCCCTACTCTCAAACTGGCCTCGGCATCAGCAATTCCCGTTTTGAGATTGACTGCTGCCTATCTGCACACGATAGTAGTCAAAAAATGACCGATCAGTGAGAATTAGTTTTCCAAGAACTTGGAAA
>JAAEPW010000648.1 GCA_024232355.1 Chloroflexota bacterium
CACACCCCTTCGAACTGGCCAGTGCGTAACACTACTACCAGCACTTTGATAGGTATCCACATTTTCGTCAAACTGACGCCCATGACTTGACTGCTTCCGCGTCTGCGCCCCCGGATAGGGTTGGGATTTGTGCATATCTTTACTTGGCACTTTCCTTCCTCGGCCACTCGGAAGATTGCCCAAGTGGGGGCGATACCCCACTGGTTTAGAGTCCTTGACAAAATAGGCAGTGGAAGTCCCATGCAAAAATTCTCGGCGAACAGCATATCGAGTTCATCAGAGTCATAATCACAGGCGGTGCGTGTCAGAGGCAACCCCTCCCAGTGATCAATCGGCCCGCTCTCTACCCGCATTTCTGGCAGAATCGTTCCACCATACTGAGGGTGAGGTGGCTTACCTCTCCGCCGATTCTGGTCTCGAACCGCGTAATCATCCTGAACAGCATTGATGCGTCGGATGTTACCGGGAGAATCCCAAAGTGGGCCCTCTTCAAAACCAAAAAC
>JAAEPW010000649.1 GCA_024232355.1 Chloroflexota bacterium
CGGCCCTCGCCCCTAGAGAGAGACCTGATTGGTTAGCGAGCAGTGACGTTGCCATGGGGAGGCGGGGCTCGGCCAGCCCTGGGCAGAGCGTCGCCAAACTGGTCACTTGGCTGCATTGAGTCGCTGCTAACTGGTCGGTCCTTACACTGCCAGTACGCGCTGTAATAGTCGTTGTTCCCGCAGCCAGCAGGGATTTAGCTTCAGTGTTTTTACGAATCCGTCCCCGTCCTAGTCTATCTGAAGCCGCCCGTCCAAGCCGCCTGTTTTCGCCTTCATCATGGACCCAAACGGGCGCGCCTCGGCGCCTGTGTTCCTCGTACCGGATGTCAACGCGCCGTTCGCCCATCTGCCGGCACAGCAGAACGCACCGGCGCACACGACTGTGCAGATGCAGATCGGCCATCAACCGACGATGATGCAAGCGCAAGACGCGCAGTTCGCCCAAGGAGCCGCCGGGCAACCGATCGCGCCGATCGCGCAGACAGCGCCGTTCCAGTTCCCGGCAACGCAATTCGGAGCGGCACAGAACCAGGCAGCGCAAAACCTGCTGCTACAGCAACAAGCCGCCCAACAGCAACTGCTCCAAGGTCAGTTCTTATGTACGGATGGTTTTAACGATCAGTGCAATTTGCAGAAGTTTGTGCAAAGAAAAGGTTGCGGTAGACAGAGTATGAGGGGTTTTCAGGTTGAGCGTTGCCCTAGTGCCAGTGCACTGCGTTTGCATAGAAAAGTGTATCATAATTCAATGACGAAGAGTGCAAGACAGTCTCGGCAAAGAAGCGATGTCAGACAGGGCTGCGTTGAAGACCAAAATGTTAACCTCTGTAAACCGTTGCTACTGGCACAAAATACGCAGTTGCGGCCAAATAATTTGCAAAATCACTCTGAAACGAGGCAAATGAGAAGCTGTGTAAGGGTGTGTGTATCTAATCCTATGCTTTCCGATTTAGCGCAGATCAATCTCGCTCAGCAAGCCCAGATGGGTCAGCAGTTCGCGCAGCCCCAGCAGTGGTTGCAACAACAGATCATGCCGGCGCCGCTGCATCAGCAAATGCCGGTTTTCCAACAGGCACCGGCCTTCTTCCAGGCCAGTCAGGCACAGGCAGGTGCCCCCGATCACCAGGCGACGATGCAGCTCGCCATGCCGACGCTGACGGGACCGGGCGCCGCAATGGCGGGCCCCCAACTGGGCACCGCGCTCAATCCGGCTGCGCCTGCATTCCAACCGCTCCACTTCCACAGCGCAGCCGCGCCGATTGTTCTGCAAGCGCAGCAGGGCCGAGCCGGCCCAAACGACAGTGGAACGACCGCTGCCCGCAGCGCGGCGATGAATGCGGCCGCTTTGCCAGCGGCCCTCTCTCCACAAGCCGAAGAGGCCTCAATGGAAGCGGAGGACGGGGAGATCAAAGAGGGCGACGAAGACGCGGACGAAGGCGAAGAGACGGCCGGCAAGGCGACGGGCCAAAAGTCCGCAAAGAAGCCGCTCGCTTTCGCCACCATCACGTGTCCCAGCGAGGCACAGATCGAGTGGAAACCGGGGTCCGCCAACCGAGTGATCTTCAGGGGCGTAGCGGAAATGGCGCGAAAATTGGCGGACTTCCGGAAGAAACACCTCAGCGGGACGAAGTCCGCGGCGCAGGTGACCGACTACAATGCGATGGCAAAGCACGCGGAGCAGGTCATCGACCACATCAAGCTCGCGGAGGAGTTTGGATGGGAAGCCGTGGGCAAAGTGGTGGAGAATCCGCTCGCGGCGAACCCGGCGCTCACGAAGAAGGTCAAGACGGCCTTCACGGACCTCGAGAAAGAGCGGGCAGAGCAGCAGAAGAGCCGGACCCAACAGCGGTTTCGTGGGCGCGGCGGCGGCTTGGGAGCCGCCAGAGGTGGCTACGGCCGCCAACAGCCGGCAGCTGGCAGCCAGACCCGGCCACTCGGACAGCAGAACGCTGGCTTCCATCCCTATGCAGCTGGCCGCACTCCCCGCAAGGACCAGCTCTGCTTTAACTGCCAGCTGCCTGGTCACTTCGCACGTGACTGCCCAAAGCAGCCGTAGACCGCCACTTGAAGACCAGCCGCTCCAAACGCAAAGTAAGCACGCAGTGCGAGGTGAAAGTGAGGGGATAAGGGAGCAAAAATGGAGCGTTTGCTTAGACACGCAAAATAATAGAAACACGGGGACAACGGGGAGAAACAGCCGCAAAGGACCTATAGGAGAGTACAGATACAGCGGGCCTAAGTTTAGTGTTTGCTCCACCCTGGGCGCTGTTAATTCTGACGCTGGGCGTCAGGTGGTCGGGGACCACGCCCGAGGCACTGGGCTACCAGGGTTTGGCACTGGGCGCTGGTTGGTCGGGGACCATTCCAAAGGTGCTGGGCGCCTTCAGTCTGACGCTGGGCGTCAATTGGTCGGGGACCAACCCAAAGACGCTGGGCGTCTTCCACTTGACGCCGGGCGTCAACTGGTCGGGGACCAGTCCAAAGGTGCTGGGCGCCTTCAGTCTGACGCCGTGCATCAGTTGGTCGGGAACCATTCCAAAGGCACTGGGTGTATGCCCCATAGTCTGGAAAACCAAGTAAACGGGGACCACA
>JAAEPW010000650.1 GCA_024232355.1 Chloroflexota bacterium
AGCATCGCAATGTTCTCGACTATCTCGTTGAAGCCTGTGACGCAGCAAATTGGGGTAGGCAAGCTCCATCCCTACTCCCAGGAGACACTGTGATTGTTGGATAAGTCATCGGGGGCGTTATACCCCCTGAACGGTTACAATTCCTAAAGATGCCTTGGGTGATTTGAACATTCCGGTGATTCCCTTGTGGGTTCTCTGGGCCGGGGTCTTTGGCATCTCTAAAGTTTACCGTACCATGATCAGCCCCGTGATTGGCACCCACGCGGGGCCAGGGACCGTTGGTTTGGCCTTTTGCGTCAAGTAGCTCTTGCGCCGAGTGATGGTGTATTTTCGTTAACCGACGACGCGACTTGCCGAGAAGGGCAATACGTGGTAGAATTTTCACTGCTCCGGGCGACGTAGCCAAGTGGTAAGGCAGGGGTCTGCAAAACCCTTATTCGTCGGTTCAATTCCGACCGTCGCCTCCTGAACAGAGCACCTTGAGAAACGGGCAGCTTGAGCTGCCCGTACCGTATGTGGGGCGGTGGCGAAATGGCAGACGCCGGGGACTTAAAATCCTCTGTCCGTGAGGACGTGTGGGTTCGACTCCCACCCGCCCTACTAGAACTCATAACGTGTTACGTATCATATTGGAGGCAAGTAACGTGAAAATTATCCTGACCAGTGAAGTACACAACCTGGGGCAGGCAGGTGACGTCAAAGAAGTCACGACCGGTTATGCCCGCAACTATTTAATCCCCCAAGGACTGGCGATAAGGGCCACTGCTGGCGCTATAAAAGAATTCGAGCGCAAGCAAACGGCAGAGCTCCGTCGGGAAGAGCAACTGGCAGCCCGTGCCGAAGCTCTCGTAGAACGGCTCAACAAGGTTATCCTAAACTTTGAGGCCAAGGCCAGCGAAAAGGGCCGTCTCTTTGGTTCTATCACCACCGCTGACATTGCCCAAGCCCTCGAGCGCGAGATCGGGGAAAAATTTGACCGGCGCAAGCATATCGCCTCCGAGCCACTCCGGACCGTGGGCGAACACACGATCTCTGTGCGCCTGACGTCAGAGATCGTGGCCGAGGTCAAAGCCATTGTGAAACCAGAGGGCGGCGAACTACCGGAAGTAACCCCAGAAGAACCTGTAGAGGAACCAACACCAACGGACGAACAGCCCGAAGCGGAAGAGTAGCAGTCTTCCGACGATTGCAGTAAGGCAATATGGGAACGCTCGGTGTATGGTTGCGCCAAACGCGTGAGGCCAAGGGAAGCTCACTGGAACAGGTCGAGGATGCCACACGCATTCGCCCCCGTTTTCTGGAAGCACTAGAAACGGGGGACTTTTCGGCTTTTCCCGGTGGCGAAGTGCAGATCCGTGGTTTTTTGCGCATCTATGCGCGCTATCTCGACCTTGCTTCTAATCAGGTTTTGGCCCGTTATGATACCGAGATGCACGGCGCTGAGGCCGCTTTGTCTGACACATCCGTGAACACAGGGTCTGATTCCTCTGCTCGCCTGGCCGCCAGGCCAACACCACAACGCATTGCCCCCATCTCTGCCTCTCGACCAGGCACAGCGAACCTGCCAACTTTGGTAATCGTGGGTGTTGCGATCATTGTTCTGGTGGCAGCGCTGGTGGCAGGGGGTTATTTCATCATCCGCAACATTGGTGAAAGGGTGAGCGCCACTGCAACTGTTACCCCAACTGGCCCCGCGGAGCCTGCGGTATGGCCAACAGCCACGGCAACGCCACCTGCGCTTGCCGTCACCCCTGTCTTTTCGGTCGATCCTGAGGGAGGCGTAACGCTGTCACTGGAAGCCACCGAACACGTCTGGGTGCGCGTAATCGCCGACGGCACGATGGTCTTTAGTGGGATGTTGGATCCCGGACCGGCTGCATCTTGGTCGGGCCAGGAAACGATCAGTGTGGAGACCGGCAACGGCGCTGCGCTACAAGTGACAGTCAACGAACAGTTGCAAGGCGCGATGTGTGGACGTGCCGAGGTCTGCACCCGCACATGGGGCTCAACAGGTGAAATCGTTGTCCCATAGTTTTTACCTCATTTCCCTCGGCTGCCCCAAAAACCTGGTGGACAGCGCCGGGCTGGCGACGATTCTGGGCCATGCTGGATACACCACAGCCGACACCCCTGAAGAAGCCGACCTGCTCATCGTCAACACTTGCGGGTTCATCGAGCCAGCGCGGGAAGAGTCTCGCACTGTGCTACAGGAACTGACTCATGCCAGACAGCCCGGACAACGGATCATTGCTGCGGGGTGTTATACACAACGTTCCCCGGATGAATTGATCAAGTCTGTGCCCGGTTTGGATGGCCTCATCAGTACGCGCCGTTGGATGGATATCGTCACCCTCGTTGAGCAGTTGGACGAACGGAGGAGAGGCGGGACGGAAGGAACTATCTGTCATCTGCCAGAGGTGCCGATGGTCGGGCAAGACACAGGGGACATTCTCCGGGCGGTTGCCCAAGGTGCCAGCGCTTATCTCAAAGTCAGTGACGGCTGCCGCCGATCCTGTGCCTTTTGCGCCATCCCATTGATCAAAGGAACTGCCGTGAGCCGTCCGCCTGATGAAATTCTGGCTGATGCCGTATGGCTGGCCGAACAGGGGGTTCAGGAAATCGTTCTTGTTGCCCAAGACACTACTGACTATGGGCGCGATTTGAGGCTGCGGGAGGGTATTGCGGAATTGTTGGAACAGTTGGTGGACGCAGTGCCGCAAGTGCCGTGGATCCGTATGATGTACGCCTATCCAGACCGGATCACGAAACGGTTGATCGAAACCATGGCCCGTCATCCACAAATCTTGCCATACCTCGACATTCCCCTCCAACATGCCCATCCCGACGTGCTGCGCCGCATGCGCCGGCCTGCCGACATCGAGCGAGTGTGTCGCACCATCGAGCGACTCCGGGCGGCAATGCCCAACATTGCCATCCGCACCACCTTTTTGGTGGGCTATCCCGGCGAGACCGACGCGGAATTCCAGATGTTGTTGGACTTTGTCGACGAAATGGAATTTGACCGCGTGGGCGTCTTTGCCTACTCGCACGAAGCGGGCACCTCCGCAGCCGAGATGGCCGACGACGTGCCGCCAGAGGTCAAGGAAGAGCGGCGAGAGTGGTTGATGGAGGTCCAACAGCCCATCTCCCTGACAAGGAACCAGGCATTGGTCGGGCAAACGCTGGATGTGCTGATCGAGGGCCAGGGAGACGAGTTGAGTGTGGGCCGTTCCTACCGTGACGCGCCAGAGATTGACGGATTGGTGCTAGTTCAAGCCGAGTTGCCCATTGGTGAAATTACCCCCGTACAGATCACAGGTGCGCTAGAGTATGATCTGCTCGGCGAGCCGCTAGTGGATGTGGGCGACCAGTAATCAACGGCTACGACAGTCCCGTAACTGGCCTGTAACCCGCCCGTAACCCCGTTTTCTCCCAGGTTGCGTACAATTATGAAGGGGTTCAGTCACTCTGTTTTCTGTGAACCCAACTGCGCCACCCTAGGAAAGACGGGGCTGGGTTTGACGATTCGCACTGATATCACAAAGCACCCAGCGCTGGTTTGTTCAGTCGGTGCGATTACGGCTGAGTGATCGTTTGCCAGTTTGGCTGGTACTCGCTGTATTATGAAGTGTTTTGCTTGCGGGTTTGAGAATCCAAATGGATTTACTTTTTGCGGTCGATGCGGCCACAAACTGACCTTACAGTGCGTCAACTGCGGCGCTGATAGTCCCTCTGGCTTTGCCTACTGCGGCCGGTGCGGCACTCGATTGTCGCCCGCCGAAGCTTCTACCGCCCTTATTTCCGAGACCAACTTGGAGCGTCTCCGGTCTTATCTGCCACTCTACCACCTCGACGATCTGCCCCCGGCTCCTTTTTGGGAACAAGATGACCTGCTTCGCACACAAGGTCACCTGGATCGTTTGCTCGACACTGTCATTACCTACCTGCCACGCCACTTGGTGCAGACCGAACTGACTGCGGGTAACGTGCCATCGGTCGGCGGCGCTTTTCTGGACGGTGCGCTGCTCTATGCCGACATTAGTGGATTTACGCCCCTGTCTGAGCGGCTGAGCACTTTGGGCAAAGAAGGAGCCGAGCAGATCACCGACCTGGTCAACCGCTACTTGAGCGCTATGCTGGAGGTGCTCTTTGCCCACGGCGGCGATCTTTTCAAGTTTGGCGGTGATGGCTTGCTGGCTTTTTTCCCCGGTCAAACCTGTGGCAGTGGCAATGCCTTGCAAGCGGCCTGGGCTATGCAAGAGGCTATGAACGCCTTTCGTCGGGTCAAAACCAGTTTGGGGACGTTTCCGCTGCAAATGAAGATCGGCTTGCACGCGGGGTCGATCTTTACCGCGCGCGTGGGCACCGCCGTCGAGCGAGAATTCATCGTTACTGGCCCGACCGTCAATGCCACGGCCCGAGCCGGAGGGTTGGCTGGCGCCAAGCAGATCATCATCAGCTCCACCGTCAACCGCCAAGTCGAGGACAGTGGCTGGCTGACCAGTGTAAAGGGGCCGGCCGGTCACTATTTGGTCAAACATGTTCGCCCGCACGCCCCTACGATTTTGCCCCCTCATCCGTTCTCTCCCCCGACGTCCGCGGACTTGGGCCAACATATCGACCAGCCCGGCGACTCGATAGGCCGGACGTTGAACGCCCTGGAGCGCCTGACCCCCTATCTTCCCCCGGGCCTGCTTCCGCGCTTGGTGTCTGATCCCGTTCAGGACGAGGCCAGCGGGGAGAACCGGTTGGTCGCGATCCTTTTTGCCAACTTTGTGGGGGCCAGTGAGTTGGTCACCCGCCTGGGCCGGGAGCGTGCGGACGATATTGCCCAGGCTCTGCACCAGTACTTTGTGACGATGCACCAGGTCTTGGCACGCTACGGCGGTGTGGTCAACAAGGTAGATATTGATGAGCGCGGCGATAATCTGATGGCTCTCTTTGGCGCGCCGGTGGCCCACGAGGACGACGCCGAGCGGGCCGTACGGGCGGCGCTAGAGATGCAAACTGCCACTGACGAATTCTGTGAGACCCACGGCCTGCCAGAAAAAACCTGGTTGCGGGGGCAGCGTATCGGCGTGAGTAATGGTATGGTCTTTGCCGGGCACGTGGGGGCAACCAGCCGGCGCGAGTACACCGTGATGGGCGACGAGGTCAACCTGGCGGCCCGGTTGATGAGCGCCGCCGCCGAAGGCGAAATCCTGCTCGCCAGTTACGTCCAGCGCAAAGTCATCGCTTTTTTCGAACTGATTGACCGGGGCCAAGTCGTCCTAAAGGGCAAGAGCAAGCCGGTGCCCACCTATACCATCGTCGGCCGCCGCGCGCAGCCGGAACCGGTACGTGGCATTCGGGGTCTAAACTCGCCCTTGGTCGGTCGGGCCGATTCGACCATGGTGTTGCAGTGGTTGATCGAAGAACTGCGCACGGGGCGAGGCAATATCGTGTCTCTCATCGGCGAGGCGGGATTGGGCAAGAGCCGCCTGGTCGCCGAACTGCGCAGCGAGGTCCTCGCCCAGGGCGGCATTACCTGGCTGGATGGGCGCTGCCTGTCTTACACTCAGCAGGTAAGCTATTCGGCCTTGAGCGACGTGATCCACACCGCTCTGGGTATCGTCGAAACAGATAACGAGCTCGATATCCGGGTCAAGTTGCACCGTCGCGTGACCGAACTGCTGCCCGATGAAGCCGACCGGGATATTCTGCCCTACCTGGCCCGCTTTTTTGGCCTGCCGTTAACTGACCCCGAGGCCGAACGGGTGGCTTATCTGGAAGGAGAAGCCCTACAGCGCCAGATACTGCGGGCCGTCGTCATGCTCTTGGCGCAGATCGCCCGCGAGCGCCCGCTGGTGCTCGCCTTTGACGACCTGCACTGGGCCGACTCGGCCTCGCTGACCCTGTTGGAACGTTGTCTGAACCTCACCTACCATGCCCCGGTCTTGATCCTGTTGATCTACCGGCCAGAGCGGGCCCACGGCTGCTGGGCTTTGGGGCAAGCGGCAACCCGCGACTATCCCAACCGCCACCTAGAGATCAACCTGACGCCGCTCAAGATGGACTTTGAACAGGACAAGGAACTGGTACGCAATCTGCTGTCGTTGGAGCAACTACCACCTGTCCTCGCTGAACTGATCGCCCGGGCTGAGGGTAATCCATTCTATATCGAAGAGATCATCCGCACGCTTATTGACCAGCAAGTGCTCGTCCGCGAGAATGGCCAATGGCATTTGGCCCGAGAAGATGATCTGCAAGCCATTCCCGATACGCTCCAGGGAATCATTGTGGCTCGCATGGACCGGTTACCAGAGGATGCCCGGCGCACGCTGCAACTGGCGGCGGTGATCGGGCGCATTTTCTCCCACCAAGTACTGGATTCACTGGCCTCGGCGGCGGCTATGGCCGTCCAGTTGGACGCCGGTCTGGCCCTGTTGCAGCGGGCCGAGTTGGTGCGCGAGCGAAGGCGCGTGCCGGAACTCGAGTATATTTTCAAGCACCGGATGATCCACGACGTGGTTTATGAAAGCCTTTTGATGCGTGACCGCCGGTTCTACCACCGCTTGGTAGGCCAACACCTGGAATCGCTGTACACTGGTCAAAAGTTGGAAGAGACGTACGAGTTGCTGGCCCATCACTATAGCCGCTCCGACGACCAAGAAAAGGGCCTGGAATATTTGGTCAAATCTGGCGACAAAGCACGCACCGCTTACGCGAACCCGGAGGCGATTGCCTTTTACCAACAGGCCAAATCCCTGGCCGAGGAACTGGACCGGACGCAGGATCAAGCCGCCATCGCTGAGGGATTGGGAGATGTCCTATTCCGTGTAGGCGAGTACGACAAGGCCCTGATATGCTATGAGAGTGCCCTGTATCCCAACCTGGAGGTTCGTCAGCAGGCCGATCTGCATCGGTGCATTGCGATGGTTTACGAAAAGCAAGGCGAGTACGAATCCGCTCTGGAGGCTTGCTATCGAGGGATTGACCGCTTGTCGCCGGATGGTGAAAAGACGGTCGAGATGGCCCGGCTGCTGACCCAATGCTCTCGCGTGTACCGCCGCCAGGGCAAAAACGACGCGGCTTTGATGAATGGAAAAGCCAGCCTAGTTATATTGGAGGGCACCGCGCACTATAAGGAAATCGCCGAGGCTCATAATGTCTTTGGGCTTGCTTTTCGGGATACACAGCCCGCTGTAGCGATCGAACACCTGGAGCAAGCGTTGAGCATTTTGGAACGGATCGGCGACGAGTACGAAGCCGCCAGGATATACAATAACCTGGCGATCATTTATTATCAGACCGATCTGGCCCGTTCGACGGATTATTTTGGTCGCTATTTGGACACTATGCAACGACTGGGTGACGTGTGGGGCGAGTCGACCGCCCTTCAGAATCTGGGCATCATTCACTATGCCCGAGGTAACTATACCCAAGCGGTTGACTATTACCAGCGCAGCCTAGAGATGAAGGAACGCTTGGGTGATAATCTGGGCATCGCCCAATGCCACAACAACATGGGAGAAGCCTATCGCGCTCAAGGAGACCCGAACCAGGCCATCGTCCACCTGGAGAAAGCTTTGTCCATAGCCCGGGAGATCGGCGCTAGTGACCCAGAGACCGAGTGTTATCGTCAGTTGGCCGAGTGTTACCTAGAGGCCAGTGATCCCGAACGGGCGCTGGCGGCTTGTCAAGAAGCGATGACACACGTCAAAAAGATCAGCAACCGTAAGGAAGAAGGGAACATATACCGCGTTTTTGGCAGCGCTTATCTTCAGAGTGGAGACCCGACTTTGGCCCAGGTTCACCTAGAGCAAAGCGTGATGATCCTGCGTGAATTGAACCAAGAATTTGATCTGGGAACGGCGCTCTACGACTATGCCCAAGCCCTGATCCAGTTGGGTCAGATTGTCATGGCTCGGGAGCAGTTGTCAGTAGCGTTAAAGCTTTTCGAGCGATTGGGCTTGCCCCGAGAACAGGAACGGGTCCAGATCGTGCTGGACCAATTACTCGGAGGGCGTCTGAACGGGACTGTACCTGTTTATGATGGCGCTGGGCCAGATGCCGCACTGCCGTAAACGGGCGACTGAAGCTGTTGTTGATTGGTGATGCTTCCTTCTGCGTACAATCAGTACTTGGTGTTTTAGAAACAAGTTGAGGAGCGAGGCATTCCCAAATGCCGGTTTAGGCTGTTCGGAAACAGAGTTTCGCAGACACCCTCCGTATTTCTGAATACGCCGCATTTGGGAATGCTCTCCCCTCACAGTCAAAACGAGGGCAGCATTGTTCCTGATCCCCCATTCTTGATAATCAGTGGCATAAAAATGAACCGAGGGCCGGTGACCGGTCCCGCCTCGCCAAACTGACTGGTGCCCAACAGATAGACCGTCAACAGATTGTTCTCAACATCCAGCGTCTGAGTTTCCCCCGTCCGCGCACCGATTTTGACCCACTCGCCCTCCGTCTCACGATACAGGGCCAGTCCATCCTCCTCTATGCCAGCTATGTCGGCATCCGAGTACTCGCTGGTCAGGGTTACAGCTCTGGCAAAGCTAAAGTGCGGCACGAGGGCGCCATCCTGGTAGACGTCCAGATCAAAGATGTGGGAGCCTAGCGCCATGCCCTCGGGAGCGGGGAGCGCGTTCTGCGGAGCCTTGGGCGTGTAGACGATGGTGATCGTGCTCGTACCGGTCACTGCGTTGTTGGGAATACTTAGACTGGTGGGATTATTCTGAGGGTCCATATAGACCAAGGTGGTAGCAGCACCTGGGCTGACCATGGCGATGACCGGGAATTCGTCCGCGCCGATGTCATAGTCTCCATCGATGGGCCGCAGATCCCAATCCATATCGGAATTTAGCCCGGCGTCTATGCCAGCGTCTTTTGCCGCCGAGTCGGTTAGGATGTGGTAATCGTCCAAACCAACAAAGGCCGGGTCACCGTGAATGCTGACCGAGCCAGCGAGAACGGTGCCCGCGCCACTCCAATCGTTGGTGTTGGCCCAGACCCCAGTGCCCCACAGCGTGGCCTCCAAACTGGCCGTATTGCCCGCCGCGACAAAGACACCCGTCGTGTGGCTCACCAAGATGGTGTTGGTCAGGGCGACGGTGCTATAATACGGCCCATAGTCGGTGACATAGATCCCGGTGCCGTCGCCGTCGTTGTTTTGAGCGATGGTGGAATGCCGCAGCCGGAGCGATGAGCCTGCAACATACAGGCCGCTGCCCTGATTGGCGGCTCGGTTGCGGACCACGACGTTGTTGTCCAGCCGAGCGTCACTTTCTCTCACAAACAGCCCGCCGCCCAACTGTGCGCTGTTGGCCATGACGATGTTTCCGTGGAGCGTGGGGTTGCTGCTCCACAGGAACAGCCCGCCGCCCGAGTAGGCGGTGTTGGATATGATCCTGTTCTGGTCCAGCGTGGCGTCGCTGCCGAGGTCGAGGAACAGCCCGCCGCCGTCGTCGCTGGCGATGTTCGAGTGGATGGTGTTGCCACTGAGAGCAGCGTCGCTTGCTCGCAAGTAGAGTCCGCCACCTTCCCTGGCAAAGTTGCCGTTGATGGCGTTGCTGTTGAGGGTAGCATCACTGTAATGCAGATACAATCCCGCGCCGTCGCTGGCGGTGTTGAATTCGATGGCATTGTCACTCAGCACAGCATCGCTGTTGAACAAGTACATCCCGCCGCCTTCATCGTTGGCGACGTTGGATTCGATGGTGTTGCCGTCGAGCGCAGCTGCACTGTCGAACAGATACAGCCCGCCGCCGCCATAGGCGGTGTTGCTGAACACCAGGTTGTGGCTGATGATGGCCTCGGCATCTACGATGTACAGCCCGCCGCCGGCGTCCCATCCCCCGGAGCCGCCGCCCAGGTCCGTCGCGTCTCCGCCGGTGATGCGCAACCCCTCGATGGTGGGGCTGATGCCTGCGCCAAGCGCAGGTACACCAGCGATGTAGAACACACGCCCCTGCCCCTGAGCATCGAGGGTGGTGGGGTTGGCGTTCGGGTTAGACGTTTCCCAGTTGGTGTCCGTGTACCCTCCCTGGATGGTCACCGTCTTGCTCACGTAAACCACTTGCGTGATGTTGTCACCCCGTGCAAGCACGCCGGTATAGACTCCCGTGGCAACCTTGATGACGTCGCCGTCGCTGGCGGCGTCTACAGCGGCCTGCACGGTGGTATGCGTGCAAGCGGGTGAGCCGGCTGCGCACACTCTCCACTCGGCAGACGGAGCGGCCGTGACCAGCGCAGATCCGCTTCCTAATGCCCACAGCAGAATCAGTGCGACAGTCACCCCTAGGCCCAGTGAAATGAGTAAATTTCTGCTCTTCATCGGTCATTCCTCCTTACTGATTTAGTAGTGTGATCCATTGCTTGATCCCTCTCTCGCCTTGCGGCGAGAGTTAAACACAAATAGACGCTACATATCTACTCGCCAGAAACGATGGGCGGGATGTTAGTATTCGGTTTGTCGTTTTCTTATTCAGACCTCTATAGCCCCTAGTTACGTGTAACCAAAGGCAAGTAGAGGCGCTGGGCGTTCACCCACGCCGTTAGCGTGATGGACGTTCCGTACCCGTCGGTGACGACAGCGGTGTTCTTGATGGGGATATTCTGATTGATGGTGACTTGGAAGGTGATGGTGATTACTTTGCCAGGAGTGATGGTGCCCGTCCACCGAATCCCGTGGGGATAAGCGAGCGTTCCCGTGAGATTTCCGGTGCGGGTGATCGTCCCCGCGGCGGCCTGGGCACTGCCTGGGACGTAGGTGGTGGCGATGGGGACAGCGTCAAAGAGCGTGGTGTCTGTGGCGTTGCTGGTGCCATCGTTGCGCAATAGGATCGTAAAGGTGACGGTACTCCCCGCTACGGCATCCTGCGGGCTGGCGATCTTGCGAGAGGGAGAAAGGTCCACGTTCACATACTCGTCTGCGCCCAGGTCGTAACCTGCGCCCATAGGGCGGGGATGGTTGTCAATGTCCACCCCCACGCCGGCGCCGGTGCCTTGGTCGATGGCCGCAGAATTTTCGTCCAGGTGATAATCGTCCGAATCTGGGGCGACAAAATCGGGATCGCCGGTCATGTCGTGGTCGTGGGTAAAGGTGCCGGCGATGATCTGTGCGTCCATCTCGGGCCACCAGAGGGTATAGTCGGCCACCGTGGCAGGCGGGAGGCTGCTTGGAGCCTCACTCGTATCCGAAATGCTTCTCAGATCGATGGTGTGCCCGGAAAAGATGTTATGGCTCATCGTGAGGCCAGCGGACTCGTTCAGAATGGCGGGGGACTGATTGTCGACGAGCGTGTTGTGGAGAAGGATCAGTTGGGTGGTCGTGGGCGTCGATTGGCCGCCGACGTAGATGGCTCCACCGTTGCTAAAGTAATCCGGGGCAAATGGATTGTCGTCCTCCTCAAAGTAATGGTTGCCAGCAAGGATGTTGTTCGTCATTGTCACGGCAGTCCAACTATGCACGTACACGCCCCCGCCATAGACTTTAAAATAGGGCCCCCAGTCTGGATACCGAGACGCGCGATTATCCAGAATACGGTTCCTCTCTATCAGGACCCGGCCATTCACAAACAAGCCGCCGCCAGAGCCGGTGCAATCATAGTCCGTGGCAGCCCAGTTGCCCTGAAAAAGATTATCAGAGACGCGCGCCGAGCTATCTTTATGAGCGTACAAAAACAACCCGCCGCCGCTCCCCTGGCTCCACTGGGTTGCACATTCTGTCGCGACGTTGTCCAATACGTCGTTGTGACTGAAAACAAGCTGCCCTCCCTCCCCAGCCGAAAGATACACCCCGCCCCCGCCCCCGTCGCCGTCTATTGAGGCTTTGTTGCCCTGAAAGCGATTGTTGCTTATCGAGTGTGCGTGGCCCGAATTCACAAATGTGTGGAGCCCCCCGCCATAACTGCTCGAATCGTTGGCGGTATTGTTCTCAAATTCGTTGTGGGTTAGGGTAACGTCGCCCCATCCGACTGTCAATCCGCCGCCGTCGCTGGCGACGTTATTCTCAAAGGTGTTGTATGCTACGTAGGACGTACACTCGTAAAGCTCGGCGCCGCCAGCCGACGAGGTGGCAGTGTTGTTTTGAAATAGGTTGTTGGTCAGGGTGACGGCGATTTCTCGCACGTACAGCCCACCGCCCGCGGTAGCGGTATTGCTGGCGACATGACTGTTCCGCAAGGCCAGGGAACCATCTCCCCAGCGCCTAAAGTATACGCCGCCCCCGTTGCCGGTGGAAGCGCCGTTCACAATGTGCAAACCTTCGAGGGTGATGGTGAGGGCCGGCCAGTTCACGTGGATCACGCGCCCCTCACCTTTGGCATCCAGAACGGTATGATTGTCATCCGGATTGGGGGTGTTCCAATCTGTGGCAGTATAGCCGCCCTGGATCGTCAGGCTCTTGGTGATGAGTACGACTTGGGTAACGATCTCCGAAGAGGAGAGGTTCCGACTGTGGACGTTGTCATAGTGACCGGCGGCAACTTTGATGATGTCTCCGTCGTTGGCGGCGTCCACAGCGTCTTGTATGGTGGTATAAGGACAAGTGGCGCAGACGTGCAGTTCGGCAGCAGGGGCGTCGGGGGACAGAGCCAACACATTTCCATCCCCCAATGTCCATAGTAGACACAGAGTCAGGCCCAAACCTAAAGCAAATGCCGCGAGCAAACACTTGGCTTTCATCGTCACTCCTCCTTGTTGGTCAATGTTGCCAAAAACCAGGTTTGTCGTGCAAAAATGACAAACCTGGTTTCTTGTTGTTAACCGAACTGTACGGATTATAGCATCAGACAGAAATTTTGTCAGATGTAATTCAACTCTTTTGCCGTATGCGTCAGTTCGTCCCGGAACTGGGGCGCGGCGATGTTGATCAGGGCTTGCGCTCGCTGGCGGATCGTCTTGCCGTACAGATGGGCGATCCCGTACTCTGTCACCACATAGTGGACGTGGTAGCGCGACGTGACGACGCCCGCGCCCTGCTTGAGCATCGGCACGATGCGGCTGATCGTCCCGCCCTTGGCGTCGGCCGGCAGCGCGATGATGGGCACGCCGCCCTCGGAGCGAGACGCGCCATAGATAAAGTCGAGCTGTCCGCCCACGCCGCTGTACAGCTTGGGGCCGATCGAGTCGGCACACACCTGCCCGGTCAGATCCACCTCGATGGCCGAGTTGATAGCCACTTGCTGGTAGTTCTGAGCGATGACAAAGGGATCGTTGACGTACTCGGAGCGGTGCAGTTCGATGATCGGGTTATCGTGCGCCCACTTGTAGATTCGCTCGGTGCCGATCATAAAGCCTGCCGTGATCTTGCCGGGATGCAGGGTCTTGCGGGCGTTGGTGATCACGCCGGCTTCTACCATGTCGATCACACTGTCGGAGAACAACTCGGTGTGGACGCCCAGATCGCGTTTGTCGTGCAGAAAATTGAGCACGGCGTCGGGGATGGCGCCGATGCCCATCTGTATCGTCGCGCCATCGGGGATCAGCTCGGCGATGAACTGGCCGATCTTGGCGTGCACGTCAGAAAGCTCCCCCTCCGACATGGCGAGTTCCATCAAAGGATAATCCGCCGGCACGATATAGTCCAATCGGCTGACGTGGATAAAGGAATCGCCCAGGCAGCGGGGCATATTCTCGTTGAGCTCGGCAATGATGATCTTGGCCGATTCGGTCGGCGATTTGGTCAACCCGGTCTCGATGCCGTAAGAACAGAATCCGTGCTCGTCCGGCGGGGAGAGATTGACAAAGGAAACGTCCAAGGGCAGGATGCCATTTTTGAACAGTAACGTGAACTCGGAGAGCAGGACGGGGGTGAAATCGGCCCGCCCCGCCTGGACCGCCTTGCGCACGTTGGGGCCGATAAAGAGCGAGTTTGCCCGGATGTGGCCTTCCATCTCTGGCGCGACGTAATTGCTCGATCCGATGGTGAGCGCGTGGCAGATCTCGACGTTCTCCAGCTCGGGCGCGCGGTTGACCAGGGCCTCCATCAACTTTTGGGGCACACTACAGTTGCCGGTAAGGAAAATGCGGTCGCCAGATTTAACCGCCGCCGCTATTGCTTTTTCGGCGGAGGTGACGCGACTCTCGTATGTTTTCATCCAACTCATGATCTATCTCCTCTACCCGGCTCTCGTGCCCGCATAATAGGTCGCGGCCAGGGCCTCGTTCACAATTTTTCCATCTTTGACCGCAATCCCTCGCACCAAGGCAGGCGCGTCCTCTAGCGCTTGTTCCAACCCTACCTCCGCAACGTTACGCATTGTGGGCCAGGCAGCGTTGTTGAAAGCGTGGGTCGCTGTGCGGGGAACCGCTCCCGGCACATTGGGCACGCAATAGTGGACCACGCCTTCTTCAACAAAAACAGGATCGCGCAGCGTGGTCGGACGGCTGGTCTCGACACATCCACCCTGATCGATGCTAAAATCGAGGATAACGGCCCCTCGTTTCATCGAGCGGACCATCTCACGCGTAATAACGATGGGTACTCGGGCTCCGGGTGTCAGGATCGCACCAATTAGCACCTCGGCAAAGCGCGCCACGCGGGCGATGTTAAAGGGATAGGCCACCATCGTGTTGATGCGGCCGCCGAATTCCTGGTCCATCTCTCGCAGTCTCTCCAGATCGCGGTCGAGGACGAACACCTCGGCCCCCAACCCGAGAAAATTGCGGGCCGCGCTGGTGCCCAACACGCCGCCACCGATAATGGCGACTCGGGCGGGCGGGATACCGGGCACGCCGCTGAGCAGTACCCCCCGACCACCGTGGTCGCTCTGCAAAAAGGTAGCCGCCAACTGGGGGGCCATACGGCCAGCCACCTCGCTCATCGTGCGCAGTATGGGCAGCGTGCCATCATCCTCTTCGATGGTTTCGTAAGCGATGGCCGTAATGTTCTTTTCTAACATCATCTCAACCCGGTGACGGCGGGCGGCAGCCAGGTGTAAAAACCCGGCAATGATCTGTCCCTCGCGAGCCCAATCCAATTCTTCCTCAGTGGGACGCACTGCCTTGAGCACCAGATCGGCGCGGCCATAAACCTCTTCTCCCGAGTAGACGATGCGCCCGCCGGTCTTTTCGTAATGATAGTCGGTAAAGCCAGAGCCCAATCCGGCATCTTTTTCGACATAGCAGGTGTGTCCGGCACGGGTGAGCAGGTCGACTCCGTAAGGGGTCAGCCCCACCCGCAACTCTAATTCCCTGCGTTCCTTGGGTATTCCAATATTCACAATCTTACTCCTTGATATGTATTCGGTCAGCCTCGGAAGGCTGATCGGTTATTCTCCTTGCTCAAATTTTGGGCGGACCAGGAGCACGGGATTTTGAGCCCCTTGCAACACCTTGCCCGCCACGTTTCCGTGCACCCATCGGCTTGTACCAGAAAAGCCATGAGTGGTCATACCGATCAAATCCACCTCGACTTCGGCGGCGTACGTCAGTACCTCATCAGCAGGTGAACCTTGCCGGATCACGACGTGGACCACCGCTCCGGCCTCGCGGAGTGCGGCAGCCACGCTCCGCAGGTAGGCTTGCAACTGAGCCTCAACGTATTGGAACGCAGGCGCAGCCAATTGCAGCCCCGGTGGATAACTCGTCAACAGGGTCACCGTGCGATCCACCATCCCCGTCGTCATGACCGAGACGAGGTAGATGCGTGTGTGATTGGGACGCACGAGCGTTCTCACATAGGGTACTATTTGTTCCGCCAGTTTGGAACCATCCAACGGTATCAGGATATTCTTGTACGGTGTTTCCCGTAGGGACGTGGTTACCCCGTCTCTGCCAGTTCGTACCAGCAATACCGGACACCTAGCACCGCGCAATACCCGGTCTGCCACCGTGCCAAAGACCCACCGGGTGATGCCAGAACGCCCGTGGGTAGACATTGCGACCAGGTCCGCATTCACGCTGCTGACAAAAGCCAATATCTCGTCGGCTGGCCGGCCGTGGCGCACTGCCAGCCACACGTCCGCCGCGACCGGCTCCAATTTTTTCGCGACAGATCGCAAATACTCGACCCACTCTCGCTGGATGCGCGATCTATCCTCCGGCACATCGGCGGAGGAGCGCACGTCCACACCGGTGGGCACGACACCTCTCGGCACGGGAGCGACCGAGAGCAGGTGGACACAACTACCCCGGTCGCGAATCACCTCTGCGACGTGGGGCAACACACTCTCGGCTAATTCTGATCCATCGAGCAAAATAACGACGTTACGATACATTTTGATTCTTTCGCCACGAATTGCACCAATTGTCACCTTTTCGTGGCAATTCAGTGCAACCTACGGCTGCCTTAATTCGTGGCCGAAGAAAATATTCGGGTGTATAATATTTTTGCTATCCGTCATCCAGCCCCACCAACGTGGGCAGGGGAGATGGGGTGATTGTTGCCTCGGGAGAAACCGGTCGGAGCGTTTGAATGATCATCCGTAGTTCTCTCGCAGCCTCGATCAGTGTTGGATCACCAGTCGCGTCCAGCGCCTCTTGCGCCGTGAGGAGGTGATTCCGTACAGCAGTGGGGTCAGTGTCGGGGTTTAACGCTGTGTTTAGCCCCCTCACCACCTGGGGTAGGGTGCCATAGGCTTCTACCTCGTCTCGCACTGTCTCGAGGCGCGTCCGAGACTCGCGGTCCAGGGCTTGATCTCCTGAATAGGAATACCACCACGTGCCTTGTACAAAGGTCATACCGATGATGGCCAAGACGACCAGGGCCGCAAGCATCCCCATCGCGATGACGGCCGCACGCCGTCCCTGGCTGGGATTGTATGGACGCGGCTCATCTGCGTCCTCATTCTCTTCTTCCCATTCTTCCCCGTCATCGTAGAATTCCCATTCTTCAGCGTTCTCTGGGGACGTCGAGTTTTCGGGTTGTGAATAAAAGTTTGCGGTGTTGGGATTTACAGCACTTGTCAAGGTCATTGCGCTTTCCTCCTGAAAATATTGCTGCTATGCAATCACAACGGTCACCCTTGCAAAGGTTCTTTGCAACCTTTGCAAGGGATTGGTAATCTAATCAACCAACTAACCGGCCAGTGCTGCGCCTTTGTCCATCGCTTTGTTGTTCAGTCCAAGTAATTTGCGGTGCCGCTCGGGCAGATGATCGCTCAGCGCTTGCCGCACTGCGTCCAGCGCCACGACGCCGGTGGCCTCAACCAACGCGGCCAGGCAGATGACGTTCGCCAGGCGGGGGTTCCCCAACTCGCTCGCCATATCGGTGGCAGACACATAGATGACGCGGATGTCGTCTCGCTCACTCTTTTGCGGGATCAGGGAACTGTTCACCACCAGTACGCCGCCAGGCTTGATGGCTGGCTCGAACGCCTCCATCGACGGAATATTGAGCACGATAGCGGCGCTCGGTCGCCGTACCAGGGGCGAACCGATCTCTCCGTCAGAGACGATGACGGTGCAGCGTGCCTTGCCGCCCCGCATCTCGGGGCCGTAGGAGGGGATCCATGTCACGTGGTTTCCACTATCCATCGCGGCGTAGGCCAGCAACTGCCCGGAAAAGAGCGTTCCTTGCCCACCAAAACCGGAAATGATGATCTCTTGCTGCATCGTTTACTTGCCTCCCTTTAATGCTTTGACGGTATCCGCCATCTTGGTGTCGCCCAGCGGGAAATAGGCGACCATGTGTTCTTTGGCCCAGTCCAACGCTTCCAGCGGCCCCATGTGCCAGTTGGTGCAGCAGGTGGACAGAACCTCGACCATCGAAAAACCTAGACCGGCCAATTGGGTCTCAAAGGCCAGCTTGATCGCCTTTTTGGTGCGCCGGATGCCCTTGACGTCCAACACCGACTGACGGGTGACGTAGCTTGCGCCCGGCAGACCGCCCAGCAACTCGGCCATCCGCATCGGGAACCCGGCCGTCTCCACGTCTCGCCCTGTCGGCGACGAGGTGGTCACCTGGCCCGGCAGGGTGGTGGGCGCCATCTGGCCGCCCGTCATACCATAGATGGCATTGTTGACAAAGATGGTGGTAAGCATCTCGCCTCGGTTCGCCACCTGGACGATCTCACCGATGCCGATGGAGGCCAGGTCGCCGTCTCCCTGGTAGGTAAAAACCACTTTGTCTTCACTGACGCGCTTGAGGCCGGTCGCCATCGCCGGTGCACGACCGTGAGCCGCCTCGGCCATATCGACGTTGAAATAGTTGTAGGCCAACACAGAGCACCCCACCGGCGCGATGCCGATGGTCTTTTCGCGCACGCCCAACTCGTCCAGCACCTCGGCCACGAGGCGGTGGATGGTGCCGTGGGTGCATCCGGGGCAATAGTGCGTGTGGGCCTTTGTCAAGCCCTCGGGTGGTTCGTAAACCAGTTCCATATCCGCAGGAATTTCAAAATTTGTCATTTCACTACTCCTTCCTACCCAACTGGGCGTCCAGTTTTTCCAATTCAGGCAGGATTTCGTCGGGCAGGGGGATGGGGCCGCCCATCCGTCCGTAGAACTCGATCGGGCAGCGTCCCTCGACGGACAGTCGCACGTCTTCCAGCATTTGCCCGGCGTTCATCTCTACGACCAACATCCCGCGCACCTGCTCGGCCAGTTTGGCCAGGGGAGCGCTGGGATAAGGCCACAGGGTCACGGGCCGCAAAAGCCCCACTTTGATCCCTTTCTCTCGCGCCTCTCGCACCACCGACTGGCAAACGCGCCCCACGGTGCCAAAAGCCACTAACAGTAAATCGGCATCCTCGGTTTCGTACTCTTTCCAGCGTACCTCGTTGGCGGCGATCTTTTTGAGCTTGGCCTGCAAACGCAGGTTGACGGCCTCCAGGTTCTCGGCCCCCAGGTAGAGCGAGTTGACAATGTTGGGGGGGCGACCCTTGGCACCGGTCAGGGCCCAAGAGGGCCGGTCTTTAGGCTTGCGGACCGGACGCATCGGCGGCAGCTCCGCCGGTTCCATCATCTGGCCGATAGCCCCGTCGGCGACGACCATGACGAGGGTGCGATACTTGTCCGCCAGGTCAAAGGCGAGCACCATATGGTCGATCGCCTCCTGCACGTTGGCCGGAGCCAGGACGATCATGTGAAAGTCGCCGTGACCGGCGCCCTTGACCGCCTGGAAATAGTCTCCCTGGGCGGGCTGTACGTTGCCCAGACCCGGCCCGCCACGCATAATGTTGGCCACTACCGCCGGAACCTCGGAGCAGGCAATGTACGAGATGCCCTCTTGCATCAGGCTGATGCCCGGGCTGGAAGACGAGGTCATCACCCGTACACCGGCGCTGGCAGCGCCATAGACCATGTTGATGGAAGCGATTTCGCTCTCAGCCTGCAAAAAGACGCGCCCTTCTTCCGGGAGGCGCTCGGAAAAGTGCTCCAGCACCTCTGTTTGGGGCGTGATGGGGTAGCCGTAAAACGCCTCGACTCCCGCTCGTATGGCGGCCTCAGCGATCGCTGCGTTCCCTTCGAGTAATTCTTTTGCCATTCTTGTATTAACCTCCTACGCGGCAGCGGCGGCCGCTTTGGGCTGCCGTTTTTGCCGATATACTGTAAAAACTACATCAGGGCAGATGGTGGCGCACGTGGCGCACCCGATACACGCCTCAGGGTTCGCCCTGTAAACAGGTCGATAACCCTTGGCATTGAATTGTCCCTCTGCCAGTTGGAGAACTTGCTTGGGGCAGGCATCTACACATAGGCCACATCCCTTGCAGCGGTTCTCATCTACAATAACCAAACCTTTTGCCATTGTTCCTCCCTTTATAATTTATCCAAGCACCTGTAGAGTTACTTGGCATTTCTAATTTGATAATGCATATTTCACTTGTTGAGGGGTGGAGCATTCCTAATGCGGCACATTCGGAAATGTGGAACGGCTCTTGCAAAACCTGCTCGCATAAGACATGCTCGCTCCTCTGATACTGAGGGTGAGTGATTGTATAAATCATCCCACAAGTTTACGAAGGTACCAACGTCCAGAGATAACCTCACGCACATCCAGTGCCAATTCACTGGCCGTGGCATAACGATCATTCGGATTCTTGGCCATTGCCTTGCCGACGACTTCGTCCCACACAGATTGAAGATCCGGCCTGACGTCCAATACCCTTGGTACCGGGTCAGTAATGTGTGCCTTGGCTGTGGCCATAGATGAATCCTTATCATAAGGCACCTGGCCCACCAAGGCATAGTATAAAACGGCTCCCAGACCATACACGTCACTTTGACCATTCAGCTTGACGTCATGAACCTGTTCGGGGCTCATGTACTCGGGCGTTCCCACAAACATGGTGCCCTCATCGTCAGTTGAAAGGCTCAAGGATTTTGCCAGACCAAAATCACCGAGGTAGGCTTCCCCCTCCATATCGAAAAGGATATTGGACGGTTTGACGTCGCGGTGAATGATTCCTCGCGCATGGGCGGCATCTAACCCTTTTGCAACTCGGTCGATAATCTGGGCCAGACGAGATAATTCCAGCTTCCCCTTGTCCAAAAGGTCTTGGAGGGTGCCGCCCGCCATATAGCGCATCACGATATATGGTTGCGTGCCAAGTCGGCCAAAGTCGAAAATAGGAACGATGCAAGGATGTTCCAATGCGGCAATGACCTCGGCCTCTCTCTGGAAATATTCTTGAAAGAGTTCATCGGTGGTCAATTGGTATGAGAGCACCTTGATGGCCACTTGGCGCTGCACATAAGGATCGCGGGCCAGATAAACCGAAGCCATCCCGCCTTCTCCCAGTTCAGTTTTGATTTCGTAACGGCCAATTGTAGGTACAGACATACCGCCCCCCTAATTAAAAGCCAATATCCGAAACGCGTATCCGAGTAACTTGTTTTTGACTAACGCCTCAACGCGACCAATGTTGTAATTCGATGATGTTCCCTTCTGGATCGGTCAAATAAACGAACGTGACTGTGCCCACGCCAGGGACATCCACCGAAACTATCTCGCCAACGGTTCCTCCACCCGCTGCGAGCACCGCATCGCGGGCAGTCTGCACATTGTTCACCGCAAAGGCGATATGAGAAAATCCAGGCCGGTTGATCGCTGTCGCTAACGGTTCCAGTTGGGGATTGTAATGGAATATTTCCAATGTTGGTCCCTGCTCGTCATAGCCGGGGAGACGCAGATGCATGCCCCGGATTTCGACCTCCGTAACTCGTGTCCCGGTTTCCAGCCACTGCCCGGAGAGATTTCGCTCTGGTGGCACCGGGGTGCATCCCAAGACCTGTTCGTAAAAGTCAGCCAGTTTCCGCCAGTCTTGGGCGATGATGTTGGTATGGACGAATTTTGCTTGAATGGTCAAATTGTACCTCGATTATGGGCTAGAGCGTTTATTGCGTGGTTGTGCTTTTCATCTCTTTTAAAAGGACCCGGCCATTGTGCGTGTAAAAGAGAATCTTTCGCCCAGATGTACCCCCAACGTCAAAAGAAACTAGATTAAGACCAGCTTCTGTAATCACTTGTTTGGCAGATTTGACGTTCTGGTCACCGACAGATAGATTGCTGGCATCAGGTATTGTCCCAAATATGCTGGCTCCACCAAACATCTTGACCTCAATATCCTTGGGCGCAATACCCCGCATCTGAAATTGCTCAACCATATGCCAAATTGAACAATCCACAAATTTGAAACATTCTAGAGGATCCTCATCACATGCCTTGGTGTCTGTGCAACACGGCATGAGTCCGTGGCACATCCCTCCAATTTCTGACCGGCGGTTAAACATGGTAATACTGATACAAGAACCCAGTACCGTGGTGATCACAGTTGGTTTCGCGGAAATATGTACCTGCCCCATTCCAAGAAAAACTTGGGGGAAATCCGAATTGTTTGGGTTCATCATATCTTTTCGATTGTTTGACCAAGCCATAGGACTCAAAAACGACCATCATCCCCTATGATACTCTTTTCCTGCTCGATTGTAAAGTGATGAGTGTCACAAAAAAAGAGGCGCGGTGTGCGCGCCTCAATATCTCGAGTTTGTTCCAGATGATGGTTATAAAGAGGTCTCAAGGCTCTCGAGTAGAAATCTTGAAATAGTGCGGTTCTCTGCGACTGACTCCGCGAAATCCCAAAGAGCTAATAGTGCAAACAGACACGAAACTGGTTCGAGTTCTTCTCGGGAAAATATCCTTATCATTGTACAATACCATATACGTAACGATGACCTGTTTTTATCATTACCGAGTCGACAGAATATTTCAGGATTGACCTTTGTCTACGGTCTGTTCTGTAAACTGCTTCAATTGCGTCCCAAATCTTGATTTTTCGAGGGGCTGCGACGAACGGCCCCAACGAGGCGCAAACGTCTGTACCAATCCCATCCCTGCCACTGTGCCAAACGCGAGCGCGTACAGCAGTAAGAAAGGAATCATTCCATAATCGCCCACGACGTAAGCTGTGATCGCCGTAGCTAGGGCATAGAGTGCCAACAGGACTTCACCAACGGTGCTGCGGTCGGCCCGGAGCCGGTATCCGCTATCGGCCCAACGACCGGTCTGCCCTTCCAATCGGAACTTGGGCGTGCGGGCAAAGGTGCCCCCCCAGCGGGTTAGGCCGCGCCACACGGCTTGGGTATTTTCCCACGCGATGCCAATTCCGATCAACACCAATATGGGCATCGCCCGCAAGCGCCGTCCCCAATCGGGGTACAAGCGCTGCTGCGAAATCGCATAGAGCAGAGGCAGCCCCAGGCACATCACACCTAGGCCGCTGATCGAAAGCTGTGCTGCGTCGGGCATCAGCAGCATGGGGAGCGAGAGCAGCAAGAGCAACACCATCAACGCATGGGCCAGGTAGCTGCTCAGGTGTACCAGCCCCATGATCTTTTGTGCCCACCCCAGCCGCCGACTGCTCAGGAGCGATTTGGCCAGTTTGCGCAAAGCTTGTACCGAACCCTGCGCCCAACGGGATTGCTGGCGCTTGAAAGCCGCGATCTGGGGAGGCACTTCGGCGGGCGCATCCACTGTTGGCAAGTACAGACATTCCCACCCGATCAACTGGGCGCGGTAGCTCAGGTCCAAATCTTCACATAGAGTGTCGGCCCGCCACCCGCCAGCCTCAGCAATGCAATGTCGCCGCCACACACCCCCGGCGCCGTTAAAGCTCATCAATAATCCAGAACGATGCCGCCCGGCCTGCTCGACGACAAAGTGGCCGTCGAGGGCCAATACTTGGGCGCGAGTCAGGGAGGAATAATCGGCGTTAAGGTACGACCAGCGTGTTTGTACCATGCCCAATTGGGGGTTGGTCAAAAAGTGTGGAACTGTTTGGAGCAAGAAATCAGGATTGGGAGAAAAATCTGCGTCAAAGATAGCTATGTATTCACCAGTGGCGCGCAAGAGCCCCCAGGCCAGCGCCCCGGCCTTGAAACCGTCCCGGTCGGGGCGGCGCAAAACCGTCATGTCTATTCCCCGCTCACAGTGAAAGGCCGCCCGTGCACAGGCCAAATGCGTCGTCTCGTCGGTGGAATCGTCCAGGATTTGGATTTGCAGGCGATCTTGGGGATAGTCGAGGGCGGCCACAGCGTCGATGACCCGCTCGATCACGTGGAACTCGTTGTACACTGGCACCTGCACTGTGACGGGCGGTAAGGCGGATCGGTCTATGAAAGGGGTAGGGGAATTTGTTCTCCGGTGGCGCAGGTAGAGGAACGTCAGAATAAAAGAATTTAGCCCATAGACCGTCAACCAGAGAACGATCAGGGCATGTATGAATGGCAGGAACGTCACTACCGTTACTTTAACCTCAATATCTCGTAAACTGAGATCGGTTCGTCAAAGCCTTTTAGCTCTACAGGCGGGAGCGGCTGGGCCTCGACGTGATTTTGTACTCGCTCGTAGGCTGTGGCTGAAAGGAGAATCTGCATCGGCTTGGCGATTCCTTGCAAGCGGCTTGCTAGGTTCACGCTGGAGCCGATGGCAGTATAATTCAATTGCTCTTCCGTCCCGATGAAACCCACCACTGCGTCGCCCACATTGATACCCACGCCATAGTCAAGTTGATACTCGAGAGGCATCTTTTTGTGGAGCTGAGCAACTCCGTTCTGCATCCGCAACGCTGCCCTCACTGCGCGCAAGACGTGCTCCTCCTGACGAAGCGGCGCGTTGAAAAGTGCCACTACTTCATCCCCCAGGATCTTGTCGAGCGTTCCTTCCTCGGCCAATATTGCTTTGGCACCGACGTCTAGGTATTGATTGAGTATCTCTACCAACTTTTCGGGGCCGTGCCGCAGGCTGAAACCGCTAAAGCCGCGAATGTCTGCGAACAGACTGGTGATTTCTTGCCGCTGCCCACCCAATCCCAGGTCTCGGGGGTCGCGTGGCAGGCGCTCGATAACGGCTGGCGAAAGAAAGCGCCCAAACATCTGGGAGCGTGCTTCCAATTGGCGCTGTTCTGTGAGATCGTCTACCACGATGGCAACGCCTTGCATTTGTTCATCGGCATCCTTGAGCGGAGAGAGGCTAGTACGTAGAATCGCCTGCCCTCGACCGGGAAGGGACATCTCGCTCTCGATCTCGACCACCGGCTGTTGAAATTCTTTGACCTCATTGACCAGAGGGCGCAGTTGATTCTCCAGCGCCGGTAAAGCCTCGGTAAAATATGAACCGCCAACGCGCTTTGCTGAAACCCGCAGGATGCGCTCAGCGGCAGGCGTAAAGAGCGTGATGTGATCCTGAATGTCAGTAGTAATGACGCCACTGGCGATGGAGGCAAATACATTGTCCATCAGGGCCTTGGCGTTGGAAACACTCGCAAACAAGCGAGCGTTTTCGATAGCAACGGCCGCCTGATTGGCAAAGGCGGCGAGCAGGTCACGATCGCTATCGGCAAAGAGGCTGGTGAGGATACGATTATCTGCATAGATCACTCCCGTGATCTTGCCACGTGCCCGGAGTGGTACGCACAGAATCGAGCGCAGGTTGTATCCGATGACGCTTTCCTGCGCTTTAAAGCGTGGGTCCATCTGCGCGTTGGTCGTGACGATCGGTTCTCCGCTGGCAGCGACCTGGTTGACAATGCTCCGGCTGATATCAAACGAAGACGAAGCGATGGTCTCACTATCCATATTGCGCGCAGCCTGAAACTCTAACTCGCCCGTGTCTGGGTCCACGAGCATCAAGAAGGAACGTTCGGCCCCGGTCAGACGGATGATCTGGTCCATCACGTCGTTCAGGACTTGTGGCAGATCGAGAGATGAGCTAATCGCGTGGCTGACATTGTACAAAGCCGCCAGTTCATCTCGCTCAGACATCTGCGTGGTCAGTTCTTGTTCGAGTTGCGTCAACATATTTTGCAGAGCGATCAAGTATTGCGAAAGCTCTGCGACCAACATATCGGCCCCGCGTTGTCGGGCGACGATGCGGTTAATGTTGTTCAATCCCTCGCGAAGAGCAATTATGTTATCTTGCCCTGGAATTTTCTTTTCGGAAGAATTATCGATCATCGTACCTCCCACTGCTATTATACCGCACATTTCTTGCTCAAGCAAAAATGTTTCTCGCGACACAATATTGGTTACGAAAGCAAACACTTTTCCCTTCCAACAGAATGTGCTACAATAGCAGAGGGAGGAATGATATGCCCAACAATCTAGTGAAACAACTCAGGCAGATCCCATTGTTTACCAAACTCGGCCGCGACGACATGCGGGCGGTGATCAAACTGGTGCAACAGCGGGAATACAAGGTCGGTGACGAGATTTGCCGTCAGGGAGACCCTGGGCATTCGACGTACCTGGTGGAAAGTGGCGAGTTGTGCGTCTTGTACGTGGATCCCCAAGGAATCGAGAAACAAGTCGGCACGCTGGGGCCAGGCGACTATTTTGGAGAGACCTCACTTCTATTGGGAGAACCGCGAGACGCCACCGTCAGGGCCAGTAAAAATTCTGTCCTGCTGTTTATCAGTAGGGAACAACTTGACCAGCTGCTCAAAGAACGACCAGAGATATTCAAGGCTTTTCAGATCCGGCCCGATGTATTGCAGAAATATCAGGCCAGGAAACATCACTTTGATTGGCAAGATGAGGGCGAGGTTGTTCTCGTCTGCGAGCACAGACACCACATACTGCTGGTCCGCAGCTTGATTGTTCCCGTCATCGCGCTCTTGTTGGCATTGGGCGGCAGTATCTTTTTGGTTACCATAGTCGGTCCGTTGATACCCTTGGTTGGAGGCGGTGGCTTGAGCGCTGCGCTGCTGGTGTTTATCGTATACTTGATTATGGATCACAAGGATGAACGGTACATTGTGACGAACAAGCGCGTTGTGCGCCGGGAACACACGCCTTTGGGACGAGAATCTCGCGTCGTCGCTCCACTGCGCACGATCCAAGACATTCAAGAATCGCAGGTGGGCATATTGACCCAGTGGTTCGACTTTGGCGATCTGATCATCGAGACAGCAGGGGAGCGGGGACACGTTGCTTTCCGCGAAATTCCCGATCCAGAAGGAGTGCGGGAAATCATCTTTGAGCAGATTCGCCGTTCGCAAGCCGTCGCCAAGGCCGGCGAGCGGGAGGCGATCCAGAAAGATATGCGGCACTATTTTGAAACTCAGGTCACAGAGCAAGAGTCTGTCCCACCAGAGCCCGCTGCTGAGGAAAAGCGTTCCAGGCCAAGTGTATCTGCGTTGCTGCGCGCGCCTCTGCGCATCTTTGACTACTTTTTGCCCCCACTGCGCCACGAACAAGGAAATACCATCACCTGGCGCAAACACTGGGTCGCATTGCTCAAGCCCATTGCGATTCCTTCGGCACTTCTTTTGGTCTCTACAATCGTTGCTTTGTTTCTGTTAATTACGTCGGAAAACGCGAGGCCCTTTGCCCTGGTGGGTTATGGGATTGCCCTAATCATTCTGCTACCGTGGTGGTTGTGGCGGTTTGACGATTGGCAAAACGACATCTACCAGGTAACGCCGACGCGCATCATTGACGTCGAGCGGCTGCCATTTTATCTGCGCGAAGAACGTCGTGAGGCCAGTCTGGGTATGATCCAGAACGTTCAGTTCGAAATCCCCGGTTTCTTGGGCAGAGTGTTGCACTTTGGTTCGGTGACTATTGAGACGGCGGGAGCTGGTGCTTTTACCTTTGATCTTGTCAAGGATCCTGGTGACGTTCAGACCGAGATATTCCGCCGCATGGAGGCGTTCCAGGCTCGTCAAAGTCAGGCGTCTGCAGAGCAGCATCGAAACGAGTTGCTTGATTGGTTCGCCGTTTATGACGATATTCGCAAGTCCTCGTCCCAACCTTCACCTTCACCTTCGCCCTCACAGGAAGCTTGAACTATGACCGTTCGCCAGATTGTGTACTCGGACGACCCGCTGTTGCGCAAAAAGTCGCGCCGCGTCAAGCGCATAAACCCAGACATGCAGCAACTCATCGACGATATGGTCGAAACGATGTATGAAGCCAATGGCATTGGTCTGGCTGCCATCCAGGTTGGTGTGCCTGAGCGCATTGTCGTGGTGCAATTGCCCCTCGAAAGGGATCCCGAGCAAGACCCCGAAGAAGCACCTACTTCCGAACGTGGGGAACTGTACGTCGTCATCAATCCCAAGTTGACGCGCCGGTCTCGTGAGGTGGAGGATGGCATCGAAGGGTGTCTGTCCGTTCTTGGTTGGGTGGGAGAGGTTGAGCGCCATACTTCTGTCATGGTCAAAGGGTTAGATCGTGATGGGGAAAACGTGCGCATCAAGGCGGAAGGGATGCTGGCCCGCGTCTTTCAGCACGAGATCGACCACTGCGAAGGGATCATTTTTACAGACCTCATCGAGGACCCAGAGAAAATCTGGCCGGTGCCGGAAGGTGAAGAAGAGGCCGCAGAGGCCGCCCAACAAGTACCCGATAGTGTGGTGGTGTCCGAGTCGATCGGTTCGTAGTAGGTGCTTTAGCGCGCACTAAACCCAATACGGTGCAGTTAAAGAGTAGCATAGGGCCTTGTGCCCGCTAGGAACGCCCACTACACTTACTGAACCGTATTGGCACTAAACCCTCTTTTGTCAGCCAACCACCGGCAAGCGCAGCGTGAATCGCGCTCCTGCGTCGGTATTTTCCGCAGTAACCTGTCCCCGGTGCCCTTCGGCGATAGCCTTGACGATGGCAAGTCCCAGCCCGTTCCCGGGATAAGTGGCTGCGTTTCGCCCACGATGAAAGCGGCTAAAGAGAACCAATAGGTCTTGTTCCGGGATGCCGATGCCGGTATCCTCGACGGATATCTTTACCCACTCCTCCGCAGGATGAACTCGCACGCTCACCGTGCCGCCCTCTGGCGTGAACTTGTTCGCGTTATCCAGCAGGTTATCGAGCGCGCGCCGCAATTGTGTTTCATTCCCTTGAATGCTTACAGGCGTTTCTGGCAGCGTCAGTGCAAAGGTCAAACCAGCCTGATCGGCCCAGGAGGCATAATGCTCGCTTGCCTCCTCTACCAGCGACGTCAATTCGATCAGGGTGTGCGTTTGCGCCCGCTCGTTCGCTTCGATGCGCGACAGGTCGAGCAACCCCTCAGTCAGCGCCTTGAGCTGCTCGACCTGCGCTCGCGCGCGTTGCACAAACTCGTCGTCGGGTGCCAGCTCCAGGCTGGTGCTCAGTCCCGTCAGTGGGGTGTGGATTTCGTGGGCGGCGTCCGAGATGAAACGCTGTAACGTGACGATGGTCTCTTTTACCTGATCGGCCATCCGGTTAAAGGCGATGGCCAGTTCCTTCGCCTCTCCCCGGTAGCGGACGGGAACGCGTACGTCGAGATCACCAGCGGCTACTGCCCGGGTTGCCGCCGTCAGTTCCATCAATGGACGGCTGATGCGGCGTGAAATGAACAGGCCGACGATCAAACTGATGCCCACAACCGATGCGCCAATAAAAACGGGGACGGGCGGACCATCGTCGTTCTCAGTGCGTTCGAACGAGTATTTGAGCAAGAGGCCAACCGGCTGGCCATCCACGCGAATAGGTGTGGTGTGATCTTTTTCCCGGCTGCTTAGTGCTTGGCCTAACCGGCTGGCATCTCCAGATGCCACGATTGTGCCGTCCATTGTGGCCAGGATAGCGACATCACGGCCATCGTCCCTGTGGCGGCGGTCGCGCCCGCAGGGATACTCGATGACCAGTGCTTGAACTTGTTCCCAATTCCCTTGCCGCTCATAGTATTCGGACAAAGCATTGACACAGCGCCGCATCCCAAACGGAGAATTAGGAAAGGGCTTTTCTCTATCCCAGGCAGCACGCCACGCCAGGGTCATCCCACCTCCAACCAAGCATACGATTAGGGTAAAGGCGATGATGAGCTGCCAGAAAAGTGTAACACGGATTCTTTTCCAGAAACCCTTGGGATTTGGCTCGCGGTTCGTTTTCGTGTTCATACCATCACTTGGGAGATTGCGTTGGCTATGCCTCCGGGCTCATTATACTATGCCTGACCGATCTTTGCACATCCTTCTCTCGGGGGTGCAGATAGCTAGACCCTACGCCTCAGAAAGGCCCTGATCTTTTTCCAGTTGATGACCAGGTGAATGCCTGCCAGGATTGCGCAGGCATAACCGGCATAATAATGAAGGTGAAAAGCCATCAATCGGATGCCCAACAGATCCGCCACTAATCCAGTTAGCAGCGTATAGAGACCGCTCAACAACATGACGACGATTATGATATAGTCGAAGTTCCTACGTTTCATTGCGATCCCCCTGTACGTCTATGCGCCCACAAGTCTCGGATGCAGGTTGGCAGCCCAGTTCCGAATGGTTTCCCAGTCACGATAATCGCCTTCGCCCACGTCCCCCCCGGCCGTTAGCGGCCACACAAGCTGAAACATACCGGGTAATTTGTCAAAGTCCAGCTTGCCCGCAAAGAGACCAATGTCCACTGGCTGTACGCGGGGTGCCTGCTGGCGTACTGGATCTAAAAAGGCCGTTGCGCTGCGGCGAGCATTATCTGTATCTTCTGTCATCGCCAGGCAAGCGAGAAAGTACGCCACTGGTATCTGGCTCAGTGCATCTTGATGCATTTTGACAAAGTCTACAGCTTCAGGCAGCCATTGGGACCTCTGAATCGCGCTTCCCACAACCACTGCCTGGTAGGGGCCAACATCGTTCACGCTTTTGGCTGGGCGTACGTCTACCGCCGCCCCCGCCTCACACAATACTTGACCGATGGTTTCGGCGATCTCGCCCGTAGAGCCGCATTGGCTGGCGTATGTGACCAGTATGTTGCCTGTGGCGTTTTCTCCCTTGGTACAATTTGATTCAACGAGTTCAATCTCTGGTGACCGCATACCCAAAGCGGCCACTCCTCCACAGGCCAGCGCGGCTGTGCCGGCGGCTCCCAGTACAAGAAAACGTCGTCGGGTGATCTTTTCCATTTTATATTTCTCCTTTGATATATTCTGTATCGTTCACGTCTCACCGGGGTGAGAGAATTACATTTCTAGTTGTGTTCAATAGCCATCTGCTACTCTTTATCAAATGCCCACAAAACATCATGACGAGAACAATTGAAATGCTATCATGAATCTCTACCAGGGTATGTCGTAGCGTAGGATTGTATCCCATCAAGCTATTGTTAAAGAACCACGAAACAAAACTTACTACTGTCGAGATGCTGTAGACAATGAGCAAATAAAAAGATATTTTTTTCTTAAAGGAACGTTTCATAAACAGTCTTTTCTTTATCACGGCTTTGAACCAGTCTAGATGTAGGATGATATGAAGCCCTATTCCAAGGGAACTCGCAATGCTCAGAATCTTGTGTATTACGAGCCAGTTTGATCGATTCAAGCTCATCACTAGAAAATCTGAACTGTGTTCTTTCATGTGATAGACGATCTGTAACAACATTCCAGTATATGCTAATGCCACAAATATAATCAGAATAGCTACATCCACATAATAGTTTACGACTTTTTTTCTCACAACATTTTTCTCCTTAAATCATAGACCGCTCAACGCTTATTTTCATCCCCAGCCTTTCGGCGTCGTTCAAAAAGCGACCGGTATCCACCGCGTGCCCCATAAACGCCAGGCCAGGTCTCTTGATTGCACCATCCAGTACTTGCAACACGCTTGCCACAACGGAAATAGCTGTCGCTATGTAAACGTCCTCACAGTGTAAATACACTTTTTGTTGTTTCCTGTCTTTTCCTACCGCTTTCATCTTGACCGTGATCCCAAAAGGGGGTTTGGCGAATTTCTCGAGTCCCCAGGTAAACGAGCGAGCGCCCCAATCGACACCTTTTTTGAACTTGTTCAGCTTGAGCGCGTTCCAAATCAAAAGAACGAGCATGACAAAGGCATTCGTTTCTCCCGCATACAACCCTAGCTCTTGGACCACAAGCTCTTCTGGCAGACCCTGGATTTCGTCCAGATTGCACGGATAGCACGTTCTCTGTCCAAATGGCGGTCCAAAATCTATTTTCTCAGAGGCCATCATGGAAACCTGATGCCAATCTTTATCCTTGTACACGTATGGGCTTTTGATGTCGGCGGATATCAATTCCTTTGCTGTCTCTATGGACCCTTGTGTTGCGCATCCAATCATACCGACCGTCACGCTCTCCAAGTTGGAAGAGTTGGAGGCGGCCAAACGTACCAGCATCGAAGGAGTTCCGGGGAATATTCCCGCGTCGATGAGAAAGTGAGCGCCAGACTCGTGCATAGATTTGGATATCGTTTCCAACTCGGCCCTCTCATCACTGCTCATCTCAAGATTGACGAAATCGACTCTTGCATCAGCCGCTGCTCGGACGATTCCCACATTGGCCCCTGCACTCACCGGGATACAGGCGATGACAAGATCGCATGCGTAAAGAGCCTTTCTTACACTGACAGCATCGGACGCGTCCACGGCAACCCCACGTACTCTGTTTCCGGAGAATTCGCGATTAAGCTTTTTTGCCATCTCGGTCGATTTATTGAGATTCCGTCCCGCAATAATGATGCTGGAGGACGTCGCTCGTAATAAGAGTGGTACGATGTGGCTTCCCGCCAGGCCATATCCGCCAATGATCAGAATTCTCTTGTTTGTCATGTTGCTTCCTCTCGATAAAAGATGCGCACGATGTCCATCGCAGCCACTTGATAGACATCGTGTGCATCAAGCCGTTGGTGACGCGGATCAAGCCCTTGCTGCGGGAGCTGCGGGACGATTCTGACGCCAGCGCCGGTAAACGAACACTCCCAGGCCGGTCAGAAAGGCGAGAGAAACCAGACGTCCAAACCCTCCTCCGAACCGAGAGCGACCAAAGCCACGCCCGAATCGTTTGTGACCACGTATGGCAGTCAATCCGGCTTCTCCGTCGTCCGGTGAATAGGCCCGGTCGAGATCTTCCCGGTATGCGTCCGTTCCCCATCCGAGCATTTGGTAAACGGCCGCTCCGGCGCTCCACCCCCGCTCGCCGTCGCTGAGCCGGTAGATCATCCCGCTCCATCGGAGCAGGCCCATTCCAGTCATGATCACCACAGCGACGATCACGCCCAACGCGATTTTTCCATTCTTTGACATTTGATACCTCCTATGTTTTGAATTTTGGGCCATTGTCAATTAGCCCTCTTATATTTGACACGATTGTAGCAGGGATGGATTTCATAGAGATTTCAGTGAGATTACAGTTTTGAAATCCGGGGGCAATCAGTGTCTTTTTCGTATAAATTTTCAATTTCGGTTTAAAAATCGTATTTTATGCGGAAAAAACTATTGACAGCCGAATAAAATTCCTGTATAATCAAATTGGACGGAATTATCAGGAGGTGCCAATGGACGATCTCGATAGGAAAATTCTTCTCGCTCTTCAAACCAACGCGCGCAAGAAAAACGCCGAACTGGCCAGAGAGTTGGAAATCGCGCCGTCGACAGTGCTAGAGCGTATCCGCCGCCTGGAAGAGAACGGCTTGATACTAGGCTATCGTGGGGTTATCGACCCAGCCCAACTGGGATTCAATATCCAGGCTGTTGTGTCAGTTTCCCTCGACCGTCACGAAGTCGATATCATTCGGGAATTTGAGCAAGGGATACAACAAATTTCCCACGTCCGGTCTTGTTATCACTTGACCGGACGTTTTGATTATTTGCTGCACGTCACAGCCCGCGACCAGGAACAATTGGGAGACCTGATCAAGAATTGGATCGCGTCTATTCCGGGCATTGGCAGGGTAGAAACCTCTCTGGTCCTTTCAGAGGTGAAACCGGACGAGGGATTGCCCATCGGACAAGACCTATCAATAAAAAATCTAACGTCAATGGAGGACAATAATGGCTAAAAAGAAAATGATTCACCAGTTCTACGAGATGAAAAAGCGCGGTGAACAGATCACGTTTTTGACCGCCTACGATTATCCCACAGCCCAGTTCGCCGAGGCGGCGGGGTTGGACATGCTTTTGGTCGGCGACAGCTTGGGGATGTGCGTGTACGGGTACAAGGGAACCGTGCCCGTGACCATGGATCAGATGATCTATCACTCGGACGCCGTGCGCCGTGGTGCGCCCAACACCTTTGTCATCGGCGACATGCCGTTCATGTCTTACCAGGTCTCTGCCGAAAAGGCCGTCGAGAGCGCCGGTCGCTTTCTCAAAGAGGCCGATTGTGACGCCATCAAACTGGAAGGCGGCGTTCGGATCGCGGACAAAATCCGGGCCATCGTCGAGGCGGGGATCGTCGTCATGGGGCATATTGGCCTGACGCCCCAAAGCTCGGGCCAGCTGGGCGGGCACAAAGCACAAGGCCGGACGGTCGAGTCGGCCCAAATGGTCGTAGAAGACGCGCGCGCTGTGCGGGATGCCGGTGCCCAGATGATCCTCTTGGAGGCGATACCGCCGGAGGTCGGCGCTTTTATCACCAAGGAGCTAGAGATGCCGGTCCTATCCATCGGCGCGGGTCCGCATTGCGATGGGCAGCTGCTCATCGTCTCGGACATGATCGGGCAGTTCCAGGCCTTTACGCCCAAGTTTGTCAAAAAATACTGCAACGTGGCCGAGGTCGTCACCCAAGCGATGAAGGACTATTGCGCCGAGGTTCGCGCCCAAGAGTTCCCCCAGGCCGAACATTGCTATGGCATGATGAAAGGGGAAGAGGAAAAATTCCTTAAATTGATGGGAGGGTAATCTCATGCTCGAAAATATGAAAATTTCCCAAGAGGCCGTAGACGAGATCAACGCCTACCTGACTGATCCCAACAACGAATTACTCAACGATCTTTGGGCCATTGTCGAACGGTATGGCGGCCCGGAAGAGATCAACCGCAAAGCGTCCGAGGCGCGGCAGATGGACAACTTGATGGCTCGCCTGCGCGACGAGAATTCGCCCTATGTGCCCGACGTGGAATGGCTGGTCGAGCAGCGAGACAAGAACGCCTTTGCCTCGATGGACGAATACCGACAAAAGATTTTGGGGCCTGATGCCGCTTCTACAGAGATCGACCAGGAAAACGCCGTCACCTTGGAGATCAGCGCCCTGCAATATTTCCCCTGGCTGATCGCTCAAGCCAAGCGGGCCATCGAAAAGCGAGAACTGATGCCGGGGCGTTTCATCCGCGTCCGCAATATGCAAGAGCAAGCCCAGGACCAGGGAGATACGCTGGCCGTCGCCGCTGCGATGCAGATCGTGGGCGCCTCCTACGTCGAGACCCTGGACACCAAGGGCACCGACGGTTCGAACGTCCACCTGGGCGGCCCAGCGACGATCACGGGCTATTTCGGCGGGATCGGGCAGCCCAACGAGTACGCCCTGAAATGGGTGGACGAATTTCTGCACTATTACACCGAATACGGCGTCCGCCAGGTGCTCAATATCAATCCCGGCACTGTCCTCTTGGGCTACTTTTTGCACAAGCTGGGCATCGACAACGAGTTCAAGATTTCCGTTTTTATGGGCAACGACAATCCCTTTTCCATCCTGTGGACTTTGATGACCGCGCGGTTGTTCGCCCGGCCCGACAAGACCACGTCGCTGATCGGTTTCAACCTGTCCAACTCGGCCAACAACTATACGATCCTCAAAGCGGCCCAGGTCCGCAAGGCATTGGGTTTGGAGGATGTGGTCCGTTTCGAACATCACATCACCGAGACCTGGAAGTCGATCGTGCGTCAGCCCTATAACCGCCGTGAAGAATTGGTAGAAATCGCGGCCCAGGTGCCCAACATCGCGGCCAAGCACGAGGGAGGCGATCCAGAAATCGAGGAAGCGCTGGATTATCCCTCCGACATCCTAGATTACTTTAGACCAAAATCCGAGGTGTTGGAACAGGGACTGATGGCGGCGATGCAAAATAACTATATCGAAAAGCACCGGTCATTGAACCTGACCGCCGATGCCCTGACCAAGGCAGGCATTGGCGTGCTGGCTGCCTGGAACTTGCACAAGTAGTCGTTTTTTTGTCACGAATTAAGGCAACCGTAGGTTGCACCGAATTAAAACACTGCGAAGGTGTGCTATATTCCTTCGCAGTGTTTTCTTTATGCCACTGTCCGATGAGGGGTGAGGCATTCCCAAATGCCGGTTTAGGCATTGCTCAGAAACAACGTTTCGCAAACACATTTCAAACTTTTTCAACAAACTATTAGCCTATTGATAGCCAATGGATAGGCGATACCGGCGAGTGGCTGGTATACTGTCTCCGAAAACCTTGATCATATCTTGGTTGAGACAGCATTTCGGATAAGGAGAATGGTAAACGTGAAATCAATCATCATCATTGGATCTGGCATGGGTGGTTTGGCAACTGGAATTTATGGACAATACAATGGCTTTGATACTGTTATTTTTGAAGCTCATCATCTGCCCGGAGGACAATGCACCAGTTGGAAGCGCAAAGGATATGTCTTTGATCCCTGCATTCATAGTTTGAATGGTTTCAAATCCCAGACCAAGGTGAATGCGTTCTGGCAGGAATTGGGAGCTATGCCGTGCGAAATGGTCGAGAGAAATGAATTTGTGAGCGCTGTTCTTCCGGATGGTACATGTTTTCATAACTATTTTGATCTTGAAAAACTAGAGTCCCATTTAAAGCAGCTATCACCAGAAGATGCCGCCGTAATTGATGAATATATCAATGGCATCAAGTCTTTTCTAAAAGAGGACGATTTGTTGGGTATCACGAATTTTGGAACTCTATGGGAAAAGCTTTCTATAATGCCGTTTTTTATCTCAAAGTTAAAGTACTTTGGATACACACTGGGATCCTTTGCCAAACGATTCAAGCATCCGCTTCTTTGCAAAGCGTTCCCATTAATTCGTCACTCTGTGCCGGATGTCCCCTTGTTTGGATACCTTGCTGAGCATACCAGTTATATCTATGGTGATACTGGCTGGCCCAGAGGCGGAGGATCGACATTGTCCAAGAACATGGCCGCCCGCTATTTAGAATTGGGCGGAACCATCCATTATCGGAAAAAAGTAGTCAAGATATTGACCAAAGATAACCGTGCTTGCGGTGTCGAGTTGGAAGATGGCACACAGCACACAGCCGATTTTGTCGTATCAAACGCGGATGGCCGCAAGACAATTTTAGAGATGCTTGATGGTCAATACATGAACAAAAAGGTTGCCAAATACTGTGAACCTTACCCGGAGGATAATGATGTGCCCTCGTCTGTGCTCGTGTGTTTGGGTGTGAAACGGGATTTATCCTCGTATCCCTCCGCCTTGATCATGTTTCTGGATCAACCTGAAATTATCGGTGGACATAACTGTGATCATCTTCATATGCAAATATATGGATTTGATACCAGTATGGCTCCTGCTGGCAAAGGCGTCATCAAAGTCGAGTTGTTTGGGAAACCATCCTATTTTTCACGATTGTGCAATGACAAAGCCGCCTACCAGGCCGAGAAAAACAAGATTGCAGAACAAGTAATCACTTTGCTTGAAAATCAGTTCCCTGGCCTTGGGGAAGACATCGAGGTTGTTGATGTATCCACTCTGCAAACTTGGGAACGCTTTATGGGGGGAACTCAGGGGCACAATAACTATCCAAAGAAATACGACGAGCTGACAGATATTCGCAATGTTCTTGATTTTATGTTTGGTTTGAATAAAATGTTCACGCTCCCAGGATTAGAGAACTTTTTCTTTACCGGTCAATGGGTCACTTCGATGGGTTCTCTGTTTTCGAATGCTTTGACGGGGCAAACGGTTGTGCAAAAAATCTGCAAACAGTGCGGTGTTCAATTTACAAAACCATCTTGATTTTATGCCGTGTTCGATGAGGGATAAGGCATTCCCAAATGCCGGTTTAGGCGTTGTTCAGAAACAATGTTTCGAGGATACTTGCATTTCTGAATGCGCCGTATTTGGGAATGCTCTCTCCTCACAATCAAAACGGAAATTGTTGACCGGTGATGTTTTTGGGAAGGATTTGCAAGGTCTGAAACTCGCTCATCTACTTTTTAGGATTTCCATAGATCAAGAGCACGAGGCGCAAATGCAATGAGGACAGCGGTGTGTATGATGAATCCGAGAATGTCACCATCTCGTACATCTTTTACGAGCAGAAAGACGAGACCGGTAAAGGGCACCAAGGCAAGAAGAACCATACCCCATCTGCTCGAGCGCCAAACTCCGATACCCGTAATTACCAAGAAAATGCTAACCGTTCCTGGCAAAGCAATTGCCCAGACTGCGTCTGTGATGAGCACTTGGTCAGGAATCAACATAAATGGGGTGACAGCAAAAACCAGTGCAACTATCCACAACGCAATAGCAACGTTGCGGGGATTTTCTCTACAACCTGGCAAAGATTGGGGGGCTGGTTTGGTGGCAGATGGTTCTTCCATAGACATCATGCAACCAAACGATACCCGATCCCTGGCACGGTGAGAATAAACTGTGGGCGGCTGGGGTTGAGTTCGATCTTGGCACGCAGGCGGCGGATATAGACGTTGACGGTGCTCACGTTCTCCACGTGGGACGCATAGCCCCAGACGGCGTCGAGGATCTGTTCGCGGTTGAGGGCTTGCTTGGGGTGGCGTGCCAGGTAGACGAGCAAACGAAATTCGATGGGAGTCAGGTTGATGATCTCGCTGCCGCGCCGGACCTGCCCACGGCTCCGGTCGATGACCAGATCACCGACGTAGAAAATATCGGCATCGGCGGCCGAAAGCTCGCCATACGCCCGGCGCAGCTGCGCCCGGATGCGAGAGAGCAGCTCTCGCAAGCTAAAGGGCTTGGTGACGTAATCGTCGGCGCCCATCTCTAACCCCAACACCTTGTCCATCTCGTCGCGGCGGGCGGTGAGCATGATGATCGGCTGGCGCAGCCCCAATTGCCGCATCTCGCGGCAAAAGTCAAAACCGGAACCATCGGGTAACCGTATGTCGAGGAGTACCAAGTGTGGGGTGTGGTCACGGGCAAACGCCACACCTTTGACACCGGTGTCCTTCCATGTCACGGTATAGCCATCCCGCTCCAGGCCATCCTGAAGGTTGTGGGCCACGGTGGGATCGTCTTCGATCAACAACAAGTGTGCAGATTGATTTGCCATTTTGCGGGCCTCTTGGGGAGGATTGTCTGGATGTACGCGCAGACAACCACCCTATCTTCCGATGCGCAATCCCATTCTGGTCAGTGCAAACCGTAGCCCAGTCTGCAAATCAGGCAGGGTTTCGATGCTGGTCCAGTCGATTCCCAGTTCCACGATGGTTTCGGCCACGGCTTCAGAGATACCGGTGATGATGGTACGAGCGCCCTTGAGTCGGGCGGCCTGGATCGTCTTGTTCAAGTGGCTGGCCACGCCGCTGTCTACGATGGCCACGCCGGTGATGTCCAGAATCACGACTTTGGCCCCATGTCGGCGAATTCCCGCCAGCAGGGCGCGGGTGATGTCACGGGCACGCATTGTGTCGATGTTGCCGATCAACGGCATCACGATGATGCTGCCCTGCGGCGTCTCCATTACGGGAATGATGGGGGTGGAAAGTTCCTGGAGAGCGCTTTTCTGTGCGTCGATAACCTCTTGCTGCAACTGCAGGCTCTCTGCTTGGGCGCGCTCACGTTCGATGGTTTCTTGCTCCAGTTGGGCAGTTCGTTCTGCGACTTGGGTTTCTACCTCTTTATAAGCTTGCTGGAGCGTTTTCTCTGCTTGTTTGCGGCCGGTGATGTCGCGGCCAATGGCGGTGAACAGAACCTCATCTTTGGACGTCCAGGTGGCAAGGGAGAGTTCCAGGGGAAACTCTTTGAATGTTCCGTTCGCAGTGTCTTTTCTGATGCCGGTTACCTCAATTGTTTTTCCGATCAGATCCGAACTCCCCGTTTCAATCACGCGCTCCATTTCTTGCAGCAACATCTGGTGGGTTTCTTTAGACACGATCGAGGCCAGCAGTTGCCCCCGAGCTTGACCGGGTTCGTAGCCAAATATTCTTTGTGCCGCCTGATTCCAGAAAAAGATATACTCGTAGGTATCGAAAATGAGAATGGCATCGCTTGCCGTCTTGGCTATAGAGATAAAACGTTCCTCGCCTTCCCACATCGTCTCTTCGATGCGTCTGAGAGACGATGCCACCATCTCTAACTCGGCGATTCGACGGTGCGCTGTCTCTAATTCATTGACGAGCCGTTCTTTTGTCTTGCTCGCGTTGTCTGCGGTTTGAGCGTCATCGCCAAAGGATGTAGATTCTGCAAACCCACGTAAAAGTTCTAGCACCTCGCTATGGACGGCCACATTCTCCAGAAACGAGCGTTTCATTTCCTCTTCTCTAATTCTGGCTGCCCGTTTCTGCAACAAGTTATAGGCCGAGTTCAAAACAACCTCGGCCCGAGGGTCCTGGTTAGCCCGCAGAACGCGATAGCAGGTCAGATACACCCGGATAGGCTCTTCTGTCCCATCGAGTGTGTTTTCTTCCAGGAAGGCCAGGATATCTTCAACGCAGGATTGAGCCCGAGATAATGCCCCTTGGACCATATACGCCTGGGACAGACCGGCGAGGGGTTCCATTGCCAGGTAAAGTTGATCGATCTCTCGCCTTGTTTCCACGGCTCGTTGATAGGCGTCGATAGCTTCCTCCGCACGTCCCAACCCGACCAGCGCATGCCCCATATTGGTCAACGCGTAACCGTCCAAATCTCGTCCGCCAATATCCTGAGCGATCTGCGACGCTTGCTGGCTGTATTCCCAGGCAGTTTGATTATCTCCCATCAAGTGAGACAGCAAACCCAGGTTATACAATCGAAAGCTCACAGTAGAAGAATCATCGGCGTTGCGGGCAAATTGCAAAGATTGTTCGTAGAGCGTCTTGGCTTCGGCATAGTTGCCCAGATTGAGGTATGCGGTTCCCAGGTTTCCCAGCGCCCGTCCCTCACTTTGCTTGTCGCCAAGCTCCCGTTGGATAGTCAGCGCCTGCTCCAAATAGCTCCTGGCCCTAGCATAATCCCCTTGGCGACGGAGACTAGTGCCCAGGTCGATGAGTAGTCTGCCTTCTCCTTGGCGGTTCCCAAGTTGGCGCTCAATAGCAAGGGCTTGTCCAAGATAGGGCCTGGCCCCAGTATAGTCCCCCACAAAAAAGTTAAACATGCCAAGAAAGCGCAGGCTGTTTGCCTCTATCTGGCGCAACCCCGCTTCCTGGGCCAAGGTCAGTGCCCGTTCATACTCGAGTTTGGCGGATTCCGTTTCCCCCAGTCTCCACAGCCCCTGCCCGTGCAGCAGATGGCTTGCCGCTTGCTTGCCCTCATCCCGGGCTGCTTGAGCCAAATCGATGGCCTGCTGTGCCACCGCGATGGTCGTTCGATAGTCGTTAGCCGCCAAGGCCTGTTCTGCCTGTTGCAATGCCAGATCAAGCGGCCGCTCAGCGTCGACAGGCAGAGATGTCTGTTTCTCCAGTTGTATTGATCGATTCACAGGGGCGGGTTTGGTTTCTGTCATGAATACACCCTTTACAAAGTTTCTCGACTTTGTCAATCAAAGAACACGTGTAGATTGTTATACTCTCAAGCAAGCTCAGTAAAAGTATAGCACGGGTGAAAGGGAGTGTCAACGTAGATTTTGTTGACAAGACGGGTGAAATAATTCAAGCTGCCAAATTCACGCAAGGGTAGACTGAGTAGTTACCAAACGGCATAGCTTGAAAGACGGTTGATGGGCACGACGAGTATGAATATCCTCGAACAGATGCGCGAGACCGGCGTGATGCGGGCCATCGGTGTATCAAATGAGAACATCGCGCGACAGGTGCTGGCGTACGAGTGAAAGCACTCGGTTTTCCCTTTGAGGGAAATGGAAAACGTGGTAAGATTACGGCGTGATGACCACACCACTTTTGACTACCAAACTTCATGTTCCTCCCGTCCGGTTAGAACTAGTGTCGCGTCTGCGTTTGATCGAGCGACTGAATGCAGGGCTGGGCCACAAACTCACCCTCATCTCTGCGCCGGCCGGGTTTGGCAAGACGACGCTGTTGAGCGAATGGGTGATCGGTTGTGGACGGCCTGTCGCTTGGCTTTCGCTAGATAAAGGTGACAACGACCCAGCCCGTTTCCTGGCGTATGTTGTCGCCGCTTTGCAGACAATCGAGACGGGGATTGGTGACGGCGCGCTGGGTGCTCTGCAGTCCCCTCAACCACCACCTTTCGAAGCCATTCTGATGGCTTTGGTCAACGAAATCGCCGCGATCTCGGATCGTTTTCTCCTCGTTCTCGACGATTGTCACGTAATCCGGTCTCAGGCCGTCCACGGTATCCTCACTTTTCTGCTTGACCATCTGCCGTCACCGATGCACCTGGTCATTGCCGGTCGAGCCGATCCTCTCTTGCCGTTGGCTCTTTTGCGTGGCCGGGGGCAGTTGGTCGAGTTGCGTGAGCATGACCTGCGCTTTACCGTAGAGGAAGCGTCCGCCTTTTTGAACCGGGTGATGGGCTTGGAGCTTTTGGCGGAAAACATAGTTGCGCTGGAAAGAAGGACCGAAGGCTGGATCACCGGCCTGCAACTGGCGGCGATCGCGATGCAGGGGCGCGGAGACACACGCGAGTTTGTCAACGCCTTTGCGGGCAGCCACCGCTATGTTCTGGATTATTTGACCGAACAAGTGCTTGAACGACAATCTGAAAATGTCCAGTCTTTTCTGCTCAAGACGGCTATCCTTGACCGTTTGACGGGATCGCTGTGTTCTGCTGTCTCCGGCCAAGACGATGGTCAAACGATGCTCGAGTCACTGGAGCAGGCGAATTTATTCATCATCCCCCTGGACGACGAGCGACGTTGGTATCGCTACCACCATCTCTTTGCCGACCTGCTGCGCGCGCGGCTGGAGCAAGCATACCCTGACCTTTTGCCAGAACTACACCGTCGAGCCAGCGCGTGGTACGAGGAGAATAGGTCGATAGCCGAAGCGGTGAATCACACTTTGGCCGCCCAAGATTTCGAAAGAGCGACAGATCTGATCTCACAGATCGCCTGGACAATGCTGATGCGGGGCGAAATGACAACCCTCCTGGGCTGGCTGGACGCGCTGCCCGACGAGATGATGTCCACCTGGCCGTGGTTGAGCATCTACCGCGCTTGGTCACTGGTGCTGTCTGGGAAACTGGGTGCCGTTGAACCACATCTTCAGTACACTGAACAGGTTTTGCCCACTTTGCAGAAAAACGACGCCAATGCCTCGAGCCTGCAAGCAATACGGGGCAGCGTGATAGCCGTCCGAGCCTACGCGGCTCGCCTTCGGGGAGACATACCCAGTGCCATTGGACTTTCTCACCAAGCGCTCGAGCACCTTCCAAAAGATGGCCTGACTTGGCGGCTGCGGGGTGCTGCCGCGTTGAACCTTGGGCTGGCGTACTGGTTGAGGGGCGACGCGGCGGCAATGAGCCAAGCTCTGACCGATGCCGTCGACATCAGCCGGTCGGTCGGCGATGTTCACATGACGTTGATCGCTCTCGGCCTGTTGGGTCAGGCGCAAGAGATGCAGGGGGGGCTCCGCCAGGCTGCCGATACCTACCGGCAGGTGCTGCGCCTGGCCGACGAGCACGGCGCGCAACAAGCCCCATTTGTTGGCTTGGCCCACGTGGGCTTGGCCGGGCCGTTGGTCCAATGGGGCGACCTGGAAGGCGCGATGCCACACGTAACAAAAGCCATCGAGCTGGGGCAGCGGGGTGGGAGCGTGGATACGTTAGTGGGAGCCTACGAAACCCTCTCAATGGTGCTGCAAGCTAGGGACGACATCGATGGCGCGCTGGAGGCGATCCAAAAATTGAAACAACTGGCACAAGGGTACAATCTCGTTTCGGTGCTTTCTCAACTGAAACCGTCCGAGGTTCGGCTGAGATTGGCCCAAGGCGACGTATCGGCGGCGACCCGTTGGGTGGAGGAGAGCGGCCTAAACGCAGACGATGAGTGTGATTATGCACAACGGGGTCAATACACGACCCTGGCACGGGTGCTCATCGCCCAAGGAAAATGCGCCGAGTCTTTGAGACTGCTGGCACGGCTGCAAGAGGCGGCCACCGTTGGTGGGCGGATGAATCACATGATTCGGCTTTTGGTACTCGAATCGCTGGCTTACCAAGCGCAGCACGACACCGACCAAGCGATGTCCGTGCTGGAGCAAGCGCTCTCCCTGGCCAAGCCGGAAGGTTACGTGCGCGTCTTTGCAAACGAAGGCCCCGCGATGGCCACGTTGCTGCAAGAGGCAGCGGCTCGTGGCATCTCGTCCGAATATGTGAACAAACTGCTCGCAACGTTCGATGCATCAAAATCTCCTTCCTCTACGCGCCCTCAGCCGCTCATAGAACCCCTGAGCGAGCGTGAAATCGAGGTGTTGCAACTGGTCGCCGCTGGCAAGTCAAACCAGGAAATCGCGGACGAGTTGGTCATCGCCTTGAGCACCGTCAAATCTCATACCAACCACATTTATGGCAAACTCGGCGTGCGTGGACGTACTCGGGCAATCGTACGAGCGCAGGAACTGGGTCTTTTGTAACATCCTCAGCATTTCCCCAATCCAACCTGGAATCCAACCAAAGTTGGATGACATTCCACCCCCCACGTGGTATATTACTCACAGAGTTTGACGCTAAAAATTCACAAGGAGATAAATAATGCAAGCTAAACAGTTGCCCGGACGCCAGAGGCTCAGAAAAGCATTGTTGTTCGTTTCGCTCTTGCTCTTTCCCCTAACCCTGTACTATTTTTCGCCGGTCCTTATCGTACAGAGCGCGGCGGAGGGTATTATCAACGGCAGCTTTATCGTTTTCGTGCTCATGTTCCTCTTGGCGTTGGTTTTTGGCAGGTTTTGGTGTGGCTGGCTGTGCCCGGCCGGTGGGATGCAAGAACTTGCCGCTCCCATCAACAACAAGTTTGCCCGTGGCGGCAGGTTCGACTGGATCAAATGGATCATCTGGGTCCCGTGGATCGTCATCATTGCAATGATGGCCATAGGGGCTGGCGGCTATCGTACCGTGGACCCGCTCTATCAACTGGAGGGTGGGGTCACCGTATTGCAAGACTTTTGGTTCATGATCTATTATATCGTCGTCGCCGTCTTTATGGTGATCGCCATCGTCGCGGGGCGGCGGGCGAGCTGCCACTATATCTGTTGGATGGCTCCGTTCATGATCATCGGGCGCAGGCTCCGCAACACCGTCAAGTGGCCCGCGCTGCGTCTCAAGACAGCAACCGAAAAATGCACCAGTTGCCACATCTGCACGCAGAATTGCCCGATGAGTCTGGACGTGAACCAACTGGTACAAAACGAGGACATGGAGCACGACGAGTGCATCTTGTGCGGCACCTGCGCGGACCAATGTCCTCAGAATGTGATCGACTACTCGTTCAGTGCGGGTAAAAAACCCGGCTGAGTATAAATACGGACAGAGAATTTGACCTTTCATTCCTTGTGTGAACCAAGGGGGCTTTCCCAGCTTTTCCCGTAAATAGGAGACTATGGCAATGGTTGGTACTGGTTCAGTTGGGTGGGATTTCTGGATAGTCAGCCAATTGTGGCTCAAAAAGGGGCTTGTAGCCGAGGTTTCCATACCTCGCAGGGCCTTACGCGCTATGGAAAGCGCGGCTACATCGTA
>JAAEPW010000651.1 GCA_024232355.1 Chloroflexota bacterium
CCCAAGGGTACGGCTGTTCGCCGTTTAAAGAGGTACGTGAGCTGGGTTTAGAACGTCGTGAGACAGTTCGGTCCCTATCTGCCGTGGGTGTAGGATACTTGAGAGGAGTTGCCCCTAGTACGAGAGGACCGGGGTGAACGAACCACTGGTGGACCAGTTATCGTGCCAACGGTAGTGCTGGGTAGCTATGTTCGGAAAGGATAACCGCTGAAGGCATCTAAGCGGGAAGCCCCCCTCAAAACAAGGTATCCCTGAGGGCCGTGGAAGACCACCACGTCAATAGGCCGGAGATGTAAGCGCAGCAATGCGTTCAGTTGACCGGTACTAATCGCCCGATTGGCTTGATCTGATCCAGTAATAGACAGCCACACACCAAAAAACATACTACATGACTTGGACAACACGTTGACCTCCTGAAATCAGGACGGTCAACACGTTGATCCTCTGAGCAAACAAAGCTCAGATGGGTCTTTATTCGGTTTGGTGGCCACAGCACGAGCGAAACACCCGGTCCCTTCCCGAACCCGGAAGTTAAGCGCCGTCGCGCCGATGGTACTGCGTCTTAAGACGTGGGAGAGTAGGGCACCGCCAAACCTAATAAAGACCCAACCACCTTCTCTCTAAACAAACCCCAACAAAACACCGCGGGATGGAGCAGCCAGGTAGCTCGTCAGGCTCATAACCTGAAGGTCGTAGGTTCAAATCCTACTCCCGCAACCAATATTCCCAACACAGCCCTCGCAAAAAAGCGGGGGCTTTCCGCATTCAGGCACATGACGCGAAGGGCAAGGAAAGTGATCCCAAGAGGACGTCGGGCGTCCTTCGCTATCCTCCAACGACTTCGCGAGTATTGAGCGCCACTGGGGAATGACTCATCTGTTCCCATTTCTCACAAGCAGGCCGCGTGACATCCTTGCGCCGCAGGGTAGGGGCCGCTTTAGGACCGTAAACCTCTGCAACTGACGTTTGGCCCAGCAAAGCGGGGGCAAGGTCCGGGCGTTTGCACAGCAGCGACAAGCGGTTTGCGGGTGCCAAGCTCGCAAAGCCAAAGGGTCCGGGCCAAAAACTTTCGACTGCAAGGCCATTTGCCAAGAGCAGCCCGTGCTGCTCCAGCAAAATGTGCACATAGGTCACCCCTTGTACCGGCGCATAGCGACGGGCACCGGACCATCCGCTGTCCGCCAGATGCCGGGCTCGTGCGAGGGCGCCCCTTGGGCCCTCCGGCACAAAGACCGAATGCAGAGGGGAGAGAGACACTGTGTCGTGCTCCCCCAAAGCGCCCGCGCGG
>JAAEPW010000652.1 GCA_024232355.1 Chloroflexota bacterium
ATGGAGGACAGCCCCAGGACAAAGACCCCCGAGTAAAAGAACTGCGCGCCCAGCGGAGCCTGGACACCCAACGGCGGATAGCCGGTCCAGCCGGTGTCAAAGCCGCCGGTGAACAGACTGAGCAGCACCAGCGTCGCCGCCGGGGGGATCAACCAGAAAGAGAGCGCGTTCAACCGAGGAAAGACCATATCCTCCGCCCCGACCAGCAGGGGCACCAGATAATTCGCCATCCCGGCGATGCCCACCAGGATAGAGGCGATCATCACGATGCCGTGGATGCCGGTCACGCTGTTGTACAGATCCGGCGTGAGGAACTGCATAGCGGGCTGCAAAAGCTCCATTCGGATCAACAACGCCATCAACCCGGCCAGGAACAAGATCAATATGGCGGTCACGCCGTACTGGATGCCAATGATCTTGTGGCCGGGATCGAAACTAAAGTAGCGCGTCCAGGCTGGAACATCCGCGGACGGGTGGGATGGAGCCTGGGCTTGTTCGCCCCTGGCCCAGCCCAACCAATCGTTAAAAGCGCCCACGCCAGCCAAAAAGGTCACCACCCCCAAGATCGCCCCACTGAACGACACCGGCGCGACCTCCCACGCTGGCAAGCCCATCAGCAGCCGCGCCAGCATCGTCAGCCCCATACCGATCCCGACACCTACAGGTGTGGCGATGAGGCCACGAATCAAACCCAATGAAAAAAATCTCCGCATTTCATCCTCCAAATTCAGATCGTTTACGTATCTTCCAACCAGGGTCAGGGTCAGCGCGGGTTGGCCGGCCATAGCCCCCGACAGACTGTGAACTAGAATACCCAATCGAGTACTGTGGCAAAACCAACCAACATCAGCGCCAGCGCCATCAATGCCACCACACCACAGCCAACTGCTGACACCCAGGCTCTAGACTTGCTTCTCTGAACCCACTGATACCTCTCGGCCCCCTTTTTTTGAAAGCCAATGAAATAGTTGTGCTTATCTTTCACCTGAGATTGTAGTCTCAGCAATCTTTCCTTGGCAAACTCACTATTGATCGAGTTTGGGTCTCCCCGAAACTTGAGGGAAAGCAGAATGTGGAACAAGCTATGCCCACAAGATTGCTCGAAGGTTGTGCACGCAGCAAGCATATCTGGAGACTTGTTCTCCTCTAGGTACCAATACCGTCCAGCCATCGCGGGGTATTGCAGTCGCCAATAGATGTCGCCTAGTTTTCGCCGCAAGGTCAGGTCATTGGGATAGGTGGCAATCAACCCGTGCAATCTGTCGCGTGCTTTGCCATAATCCCCGAAAGAAATATCCTGTTCAACCTTCTTCAGCGTTTGCTCAATAGACATAGCTACACTCGTTCGTTGGCCGCCCAACCCCTGAATAGGACGACTACCCTTTCTCAGACTCGCCAAGACACTCGCTCAATTCCCAGAATGGTGGTGCCAGACCCAAATCAGCAAACAGGTCATACAGGCAAAACGCCCCCCATTGATCGACGACTTTTCCCCCTGGGCTGGTGAACAATATCGTCACTCCCTCGAACTCGACCTGCTTGCCGGTAGCCTCAAAGCCCCATCCATTCCCCGTGTGAGTTCCAGAACCCTTGTATCGAATCCAGACCCTATCGGCTTGAGACACGAGGTCAACGATCTCGTATTTCAAGTCGGGAAAGATGGACCGAAAGTAGCGGATCTCGTGTTTGATCTGGGCTGGGCCTTTGGCGTCGATCTGCACCCAATCAGGCGCATAATCAGGATCAACGATCTCGTCGGCAACGTCCAGATCCGCTTTGCTCCACAATTCTTCGAACCACCGCTTTGCAAGTCGCAGATTTCTATCTTGAGACACTGCAACACCTCCA
>JAAEPW010000653.1 GCA_024232355.1 Chloroflexota bacterium
AAACTCCAACGGGGCGCTGGGATTCATGGGTGTCGAGTACGGCGGGGGGGCTTCTGATACAATCGAGTACCATATAAGAGGACTGGACGCGGAGTACTGAGATTTCGGATATAATCGATAGGAAATGGCAAAAGACAATACAGCACTGCTAGACAGCGCAAGGCTGCTCGCAATCTTGCTGGCATGTAGCTGCACTGCGTGCGGAGGCAAGAACGGCGCCGATGCGGAGAACAAGCCCGATGCCGGACTAATATCGATTGTGGACGGCGGCGTGGTTGACGAAGGCCCCCACGTCGCCGTGGCGATCGTCGCGGCAAGCTACCACTCCTGCGCGCTGACGGACAAGGGCGGCGTCAAGTGCTGGGGAGGAAACGGCGAAGGGATGATCGGAAACGGTGAGCGATTCGGGGGCGAAATACCGACTGATGTGGTGGGATTGACCTCCGGCGTGAAACAGCTCACCTCCAGCGTACTGCACACCTGCGCGTTGACGACAAAAGGAGAGGTCAAGTGCTGGGGCGAGCACTGGTACGGCCAGCTCGGCCCCCTGGCCGCTTCCGCCTACAGTAGCCTGCCCATCGACATCCCCGGGCTCGGCCCGGAGGTCACGGATGTTTCGGCGGGCGCGTATCATTCCTGTGCGGTTACCGCTGGCGGAGGTGTCAAGTGCTGGGGAAAAAACGATTACGGCGCGCTTGGCGACGGCACCACCAGCACCAGCTTGAGCCCTGTAGGCGTTATTACGCTGGAGGAGCCAATGATCTCAGTTGCGGTGGGTGCGAACTTTTCTTGCGCGTTGACCGCCAAGGGAGAGATGAAATGTTGGGGGGGGGGGACACACGGTCGCCTTGGGAACGGCGCCGAGGAGATAGTCAATCCCTCCCCGGTCGACGTGGTCGGACTCAACGGAAATGCAGCATCATTGCCGGATTCTTTTCTATTGCACGCCTGTATTTTGACAAATGAAAAGAAGATCAAGTGCTGGGGGAATAACAACCTTGGGCAACTGGGTGATGGATCCAGCAGCACCAATAAATACCGAACCACGCCTGTCGATGTAAAAGGAATAGATGCAGGAGTCGTGGATATATGCGTCGGTAGTACCCATACCTGCGCGGTGACCGAGGCAGGCGGTGTAAAATGCTGGGGTGAGAACGGCTTCGGCGAAGTAGGTCAAGACAAAATCAATGAGACGTTTTTACTTCCACAAGATGTGTCAGGTTTGGATTCACGGGCCACGGCGGTTGCATGTGGAGACATGCATACCTGCGCGCTCATGGAGAACGGGGGGATCAAGTGCTGGGGTAGTTACGAAGGTGGTCGTCTAGGAGACGGCACAGCCACAGGTACAGAGCAGGAGGAGTGTCTGGAATCGGGCAGCTGCCGTACGCACATCCCCGTGGACGTCATTGGTTTCGGAGCCGCGAAGGAGTAGCTTTCAATACTAGGA
>JAAEPW010000654.1 GCA_024232355.1 Chloroflexota bacterium
GCAGGGATAGTGCGACTGAAAGGGGTTTGGGAGAAGTTGTAGTAATTATTGAGCGTCGTCATTATCGGCCTCCTGTTCGTCCTGCCGTAGGTCCAGGCTGAGTTGAGTGAAATTGATGCCGCCCAGTTGGCTCTCAATGAGTCGTTGGCGTTCGTTACGCAGCAAAGCCAAATAATCAAGACTGGTGTCGGGCGAAGGGGCAGCCGGGGTGGGATCGGGAGTGACATCGGGATGGTGAGAGGCGACAATCTTTTCAGGTTGAGCCATCTCTAGAAATTGGCCTTGATACCAGATTTCCAGGCGGGAGAGGTCAAACGGGTCATAGCGCAACTCAATAGTTTGCCCGCGCAGGAAAGGAGGAACCTGGTAGCGGTTTCCCAGGAAGGAGATCGTGGCTGTTTTGTTGACCTTACGTTCGGCGCGGTGGAGAAAGGCTTGATGAAGGGTTTCGGGATCGACAGAGCGGGCTGAAGGGTTGGGGTTCAGTCGAAAACGTTCCAGAGGAGAGCCACCAATCTCCGAGTGGTGTTTGCGGTGATAGACCACCTCCAGCCAGGCCAGGAGCGATTGATTGAGTTGGTGGAGGCTGGTCACGTCAGAAGTTTCAAGTTCAGGCAGAAAACACGTGCGCCGGAACGCAGTGCAGGTGTCGGAGCGGACAAAACCAAAGAACCGTTCGACACTTGCACCTGAGCGCAAGTGCAGGTGTTTTGCCCTTCCCTTCGGGGTAGTAGGCCGTGGCCAAAATACGCTGAACCCCCATCGTGGCGCAAGCCGTATCGAACTGTTTCGACTTGTAGAC
>JAAEPW010000655.1 GCA_024232355.1 Chloroflexota bacterium
GCACCCGAGTCCCCTCCTAGGGTGTTGAAATCAGGACAAATCGGTCGCAGTTCACAGTCCCCTGTCAACACTAGCCTGAGCTCTAGTTTGAGTGAGAATAGTCATCTCTGTCAGCAACAGGTTTCTCCTCTCAAACTGAGTTCACTAGTTGAAGAAACTTCTCAAGTGGGCCAGACGGTCGTCAATCAGCCGCCGAACAAGAAAATCGGGACGTTTCTGGATGGGCAGCATCGGATTCGGCCACACCAACCCCAACCACAGGAAAAACGCGGGCCTCAGGAGGAGGTCATGTATGGACTGGCTGGTCGGGGACTCCCATCACAGGAAAAACGCAGACCTCAAGAGGAGGTCAAGTATGTACTGGCTGATTGGGGGTCGAATCACAGGTGTGCCAGTACTACCCCGCTTGCTGCTAAAGGGAAGCCCACCCCCTGTGTCATTCGGAAGAAAGGTGCTGACGCCGTCTTGGAAGGGACCCATATTTTGCAACAAGCCAATTTGGGGCACCCTGGGGCCACTAGGATGACACGCCCTTTGCGCGATTCCTTTTGGTGCCCATCCTTGTCAAATCAGGTGGAGGGGCTGGCGGCCCAGTGCCAAAATCGTCAGTCCAGCGAAGAGTCGCCACCGCCTGGGGATATGTCAGGGGTGCCAGTACCCAAACTGAACGCTTGTTGGACTGAACTCGGGATGAACATTGTGGGGCCGTTTACTGACGCTCCGCAACATCAGCGGTACATGGTCACCATTGTTGACTATGTCTCGAAATACCTTGAATGTTTGCTAACGTCAGATGTTTCTGCTGGTAAACTGATTAGCTGGCTGGGGGACCTTTTTTCTCATTGCGGGAACCCAGACCAGCTAGTCACAGACAACAGCCCGCAATTCAGTTCGCCCGCCCAGTCAGCCACAGGGAGGGGTAGAGACCGCTGAAGAAGATGGCGCTGGCATCGCCGCCGTCCAGGACATCACCGAGGTCGCCAATGCGGTCAAGAATGCCGACGGGACCGATAGCGCACGCGAAGATGGCGTTGGAGTCGCTGACGCCGCCGATGACTTCGTGAAGGTCGCAGACACGCTCGGAGACGTTGTTGGGGCCGCCAACTCAGTTGAGGACGATGACGGGACTGCTGGCGCGTGCAAAGATGTTGCCGGGGTCGCGGACA
>JAAEPW010000656.1 GCA_024232355.1 Chloroflexota bacterium
CGGAACAAAACGTGGATCGGGTGAGGGGTGGCCTGGCCCATAACAGGCCCAACCGGTACGGCCGTGGGTCTCTACCGGCCCAGCGTCGCTAACCCCAGGAAAGTCCCAGTCCAGGGGATGCCCATTGTCCATCAGATTGGTGCGCGTGTCGTTCGTGAGGACGATCTTGTCCAGGCGAAAGCCCGGGCCCGCCGCCCAAAAGTTCAGAGTGTAGGTCTGACCTGTGTTCAGGCCATCCAATCGTAGCACGCGTGTCCACCGCCACCTGCCGCTAGAGGCGCCGTCGTTGTAAGGCCCGTCATTAGACGTCGCGCCCGTGGCCATAGGCGTACCACCCCGCCCGACGTGTACCCACTTGTGTTCATTTCCCGACCACCCATTGCCGCCCTGGGCGCGCATCCACACGTAATAGTTGCCATCGGTCGGCACCGTAAAGTCATAATCCAGGCGGGGAGTAGTGTACAAGTCTGGCGGATACAAGATGTCGCCAATCGAGGGATAGTGCATCGCACCCGCGCTGTGCGGCCCCACCATCATCCATGCGCCGCGACTATCTGGACCACTGGCATTCCGATTGCGCTGGCGCTGCATCGCCCACCAGACCTTGGGGTATTCTGTCCACTCCCGGTGATAATCTGCTTCAAAAAGGTAGCTGGAATAATGCTCCGCCTCGATAGAGACGTAAGCATAACCCTGGTACCACAAAGGATCAGGAGGATCGCAGTGATCTCCAAAAGGCAGAGGATAGGTCGTCCCATTTTCCAAACAGCCGTAGCAACGCGTGTCCTCTTGCATCGAGCCAGAACGGTCATACACAAGGGAAATATCCAGGTTCTCAATGTTCTCTGCCGTGGCGCTGGCACCGATGGAAACATCTTCAAAGCCTATCACCCGGGTAAAGAACAATGGCACGTCCCGGGTGCCATAAACGCTAATACGGTGAGCAGTGTTTTCCCCTCCAGTTCGGTGGCTAATCGTGTCAATGGTGATGTCTGCGCTTGCGTTAGGGTTGGGACAGCCTCCCAGGCCCGTCGAGCCCAATGTAGTGATGCAAGCGCTGCTTGTGTCGTATCCATTAGCCTGCAAATACTCCAATGCCCGATGATGCGCCGCCTTTTCTGAAGGCAGCTCTTGCGCCCCCGCCAGAGCCGCCGCGTCCATCGCTCGCGCCAGACGTACCCTTTCTACAAAGGCCACGCCCAGGTCAACCCCAAGCCCAATGATGGCGATGAGCGTGACGATAGAAAATACCACCACAATTATGGCTTGACCATTCTCATCGCGAGCAAATTGGTGCGTTCCTGACGTAGATTTTTCTTTTTGTATCCACCACATTCTTATATCTCCTTGGCATTATTTTTTTCGAGGGAACCGGCGCCGCTGTTCAGTTTGGCAGAGGGCCCCCTGCTACGAATATATACCCCCCATCACATCACTCCATCACA
>JAAEPW010000657.1 GCA_024232355.1 Chloroflexota bacterium
AACATGCGTCTTCTGCGCTCAGTAGCTGTGGGTCGGTGGCGCTGCAACAAGGCAGCATCATCACCCCAGTTATCAGTTCGACGGCTAAAGCCAATGGCGTGTTTAACAGTTTGACGCGCGTGAGTTGGCGGAGTCATGTCGGATTGCGGATTAACCAGGTATGGGATGGGCGTGCCATTACCCATTGGCTCAATCGGAGCAAACGTGGCTGCATCCTCTTTCAGTTCGCGTTTGCCTCGCTCTATCTCTCGGCGAGAATCGTGCTGTGTCTGTTCAGTCAGGTGATACCCCAGCACCATAGGCATGGGCGGGGTCATCACAAAAGTACCGTGTGGCGGTCTGCCAAGGTTAGGCTCCTCGGCTCAGCGGCGATCTCCAGCACGAACTGAGGGCGTTCATCCCGGCTCCATGGCCTGCCGTTTGGCAGTACCCCCAGTGTGCGGGTGACTAGGAGACGTGTGAAGTGGGACATCAGTTTTTGACTTAGCTCCCGGGCTACGTGTTGGCGTCGGCTGCT
>JAAEPW010000658.1 GCA_024232355.1 Chloroflexota bacterium
GCGCGCGACTTTGCGTTCAAATTCGCCCAGTCGCTCATCGACCACCTCAAACTCGGCAATTACGTCAAGATGGGCGATATGGGCAGCTTTAGCGTCTCGTGCGACAAGGACAAACAGCTAAATGTCAACTATCGCGCCTCCAAAGAGATCAAGTACGAGTTGGACCGGGATTTTCAGGGCGAGTACACCAACGCTGGCAACGCCGGGCTGGACGATGAAGGTTATGCCCAATTGTGGCTAGAGCTGCACCCGGAAGATACGGTCATTATGCGCGACAGCTCCACCCGCACGGCAACCTAGTCATAGTCTATGCCTTCTCAATATCTTTTCTCGTTTCACCGGCGCTCTTTGGGAAGGCGAGCCGGGTGTTGAACGGGTCATCATCATACACACAATGCAGGCAAATGGCCCAATTTGATAGTTTCATAGTTTGCACTTCAGACGCGCCTCAAAATGCGCGTGGTGTGTCTGCGCGTGTCTCTGGCGCACTGTTGGAATCGTGGGATAAGGAAGCTTTGTGATGGCGAATCCATTTCCCGGTATGAGTCCCTGGCTCGAACATCCGGCGCTATGGGGCGATGTGCGTTTTCGATTGCTCTCGGCTGTTGCGCGTTATCAAAGCCCACTGTTAGACTCGTATTATTACATCAGTATTGAGTCATTCACTCCAGATGCCATCGAGGAAACGTACCTGGAAGTACGCGAGGCGGAAACCGGACAGGTTGTCACCGTGATCGAGATCTTGTCGCCGACCAACAAACGTCCGGGCGTAGGGCGGCAGAAATACAAGCGCAAGCGGCTCGAAATCTTGAGCACGCACACCAACCTGGTCGAAATTGATCTGCTGCGGGCGTGGGAACCGATGCCCTTTGAAGGAGATGCGCCAGCCAGTCACTATCGCATCCTGGTGCGCCGGGGCGAGCAGGGCAGCCAGGCCGATCTGTATCCTTTTACCGTATATGACCCCATACCGGGCTTTCCGCTCCCGCTTCAGGCTGGCGAAGCAGAACCGCCAATCGACCTGAACACGCTGCTGGACGACGTGTACGCGGAAGGGAGTTATGGTATCCGCATCGACTATCGTCAGCCACCTCGCCCCCCGCTGTCGGAGGATGAAGCCAGGTGGGCGAAACGAGTCATCGTGGAAAATGTCGATTTTACTCGGTCACAACACACCGAGTAACAGACTGATAATTCGTGCCAATTCGTGCAATTCGTGGCAAAAGAAAAGTGCCCGGCAGCAAACAAATAATTAGAGGAGAATTCTAACGTGGGAAACACCGAAAAAGAAAACATCAAACAAGTGATCGAAAAAGCCTACATCGAAGGCATTCACGAGACCCAAGACGCGGAAACGGTAAAGGGCGGTTTTCACCAAGATTTCGCCATGCTGGTGCTGGGAGATAACGCGATCAACAAGGTTAACGTGGACGAATGGCTGGACAGACTCGAAACGATGAAAGCGGACAATCCAGAGTTGTGGAGTGCAGAGACGATCCACAACTTTGAGTTGGTGGACGTCACGGGTTACGCGGCGGTTGCCAAGCTCGACGTGTACAAAGGGACGACGTATTTCTCCACCGACTATATGCTGCTCTATAAATTCGAGCAGGGGTGGAAAATCGTA
>JAAEPW010000659.1 GCA_024232355.1 Chloroflexota bacterium
AGACTTTCAGGGATCCTGGTATACCCAAGGCGAAGAAGTGATCGTTACTCCAGGAGCTCAAGGTAGTCCGGAAAACGGTCATTTTGCTTTCCAATGGCTGTGGTTCCAGAACCGCCTGTGGCCACTGCGAAATCCGTTGAGCTTGAAATCCCGGGAAAATGAATTGGGTGCGGCTCTTTTGGAACGGCGCCGGTCGGCCGGGAACCCACAGCGAAGGCTTACGGCCGTTCCGCCAGTCTACGCATGGGTGCAGCAATCACGTTCGTCAGGAAATGGACAATAAGCCACCATCCGAAAAAATTCGCAAGAACATAGATCCCCAAACCTTGCCAGAATTCTCGTGGAGAGATCTTTAGGGTCAAAAAGAGCGGCTCGCCGGCACCGATAAATAGCCTGGGCAGCCACCGACCGCAGAAATCCAAAATGGGTAGAAATCTCAGCGCTAATTGATAATTACCAGGAGAAAGAGCATCGACCCAATAGGCCATTTCGATACACCGAACGTAGGTTAATGGTAGGATAGCGAGAAACAAAGCGAAAAAGACAGCCCACACCGGCCTGAAGATTCCGACTCCGATCGATTTGATGACGCGCCCAGCTGCGGATATCCGCTTCCAATGAGAGAATTCTCCGCGGAGATACCCCTCCTTGTTTTCCGGGGAACATTGCAGCCCCCCTTTCCAGGGTCGGATCATAAGCCTGCTGGTACCATGCCACAACAACCAGATGATCAACCACCAACTCATAATGCTTGCAATTATATATACAACCAAATCCAGCCGAAACCAGAATGGATGAATATCTGAACTTGTAAACCCGACATCATACAGAAATATCCTCGGGAGCCAATGCCCTGGCAATTTTAAGTAGTAATTGACTTTCAGCATCGCAAGGTAATCCTCAAGAGGGAGGATTTTCCTAAGGTAGGCAAGTTCAATGCAATAGGTGTATGCCAGCTGTAGTGTTCCCAAAAAAAGACTAGCGAACGGGATCCACGCCGGCCTGCAAAGTGCCCTTATGATCAACAAAGTGTTGCGATAGCTCGAGAAAATTGCCGCAAAAGGGACACCGAAAATTCGCTTTTCATTGAAAGCTCTAAGGCGACCTGCGACTGCGAAATTCGTCATCGCCGAGCGCCAAAGAGGAAAGCGATGGGAGCGCCTGGGAGCCTTACTAGATAGTGCGTCACTTGACATAGCGTGCTCTTGCGTAGAGGGTTGGTCGATCTGTCTGGTCGTGAGTGAAATATCGAGTCAGGCCACCATGGACGTTATGAAGCTCGAAGAACTCTGTCGGGTTCAGGGGTACACAGCCTTGTGCCCTTGGCGCTTCGTTGGTGTTCGAAAAAGTTTTCTGTGAAGATTTTCATAATATATAGCATCAGGTGCCGTAGCGGGCATAAACTCTCGCGGCTGACCTCCTGCATATACACCGTGAGCATGGCCTAATTCATGGACTACCGATGTTCCAAGAGTTAGAGGTAGGCCAACGGGTGTACCCGCCTGATCTCCGGCCAGAAGAATTCCCGGCGTAATCACCTCTGATATTTCGGCTGGGTTGATCATTATGTTAATTTCGCCGGGCACGTGAGTGTGAGTTGTGGCGCCACCCCACTTTTTCAGGTTTTGGTTTGTAATTTGAAATACGATCCTCTCTTTGGTGCCTATTGCGCTCCCGATTAGCTTTACGGTGTCGTTGCTCGACGAGGAGAAGTCCGCTCCGCTCGTGGAAAGTCGAATTTCGCCATCTACCTCCACCAGCGTTACCTGGGTCGCCTCCCGAATGGCTCCGGTCTCCCTTAGTGCTTGCCGAAACGCCTCCAATTCCGGGGCTGTAAAATCAATATCCTCGAGATCGAAAACTACGATGAACAGGCCAGTTGGGTCGATATATTTAATTGGATTTCCAGCGACATAGGAATAAAGATTCCACCTCTGCGGACTTCCCTTGGTATTTCGCATAACTGGAACCTTGTCTACACCAAGGAAACGCCCAAGGCTCGGCCCGAAGTGACGCGCCATCATGTAATCCAAATCTCCTTTATGGTTGCTTTCGTTCTTGTCCCGCTCGTGCCCGGTGAACTTCATCGGGATGTCATCCTGGTTCGAATTGGTCGCCTCGGCGCCAAATGGATAGTAGCTGTGAATTGCTGTCTGCGTAGCGTTCCCGCTTGTGATTTGGCGCGGTGTCCCAAGGTGATCCGAGTGGAGATGGTAAGTGTCGGATCCTGCAGGTCCTGCGGCTTCAACCGACGCCAAGATTTTGTCGTTGCGGAAAACGTGATCCGTCTGCCAATTCCAGTCTTCGCCACCCGGATGCGAATATGTCCGCAGCACCTTGCCGTCGAGACCGCGCAAGGTCCAGGTCTCCTCTGCCGTATGGAGACCGCAGCTGTCCAGGGGACAATCGAAGGCCGCGACCCGCCGATCGTCGGCATCGTAGAGCGAGACGCGTGCGCGCCCCTGGTTCGATTGGAGGTACTTCATCATGTTGAGCGCATCGTACGTGTACTTGAAGGTCTCGCCGCCCAGGACGATTTCGGTCAGGTTACCGGCCGCGTCATAGGTCGCTCCGGTCATGCGGTTGGTCGAAGCGTTGACCGGCGTCGACCGAGTCGTTCCGTGAGTGACCAGCTGCGTGATGTTGGCAAAATCGTCGTAGCTGACGGTCTGCGTCCGGATCTGGCCGCCGATCGCCACCTGGCCCATCACCAGACGACTCAGCCGGTCGTACTGGAAGCGTTGGCCCCCGATCTTCTGGATGTTTCCCACACCGTCATAGACATAGGCACCCGTCGACCAGTTCCCGGTGGTAACTCCCAGGGTCTTGATCTCGCGCGGTCGTGGGATCCGGTCGGCAGGATTGATGCTCTGCTCCCACGTCACCCCGTTGCTGTGGACGATGCGGTGGAGCATCCCGCCCGCCTGGTATGTGAGGGAGTTGGCAAAGTCCGGAACCGCGGTCAGGAAGCCCCGCGTGTACTGGTACTCCACCTCCCGGTTGGGATCCTCGCCGACGCAGAAAGCATGGAGGCAACGCGGGTAGGTCACCTTGCTGGGATTCCCCAGCTGGTCGTATTCGTACCGGGTCCGAAACGCGAAGGTCGTGGCGTTGAGCTGGTAGCTCGTCTGGCGCA
>JAAEPW010000660.1 GCA_024232355.1 Chloroflexota bacterium
CAGGGGATGAGATCAGTTCGCCCAGCTCTCGAACTCAAGCCCCTGACACAGCGAATTGGGGCCCAATCAGTCCCCGATTTGCAATTCCCGCTCTCTGGAGGCTTTTTGGACTCTTTCTTGCCCTTGACTGGCCTCCATTTTGCGAAAAATTGGTGATGGTACCGAAAATTACTCGCAAGTCGACGTTTTGTTGTATGGGCCGCCCCCGGGACCCTGTACTTGGCAGCACCTGTCCTGGACCGACAGGTACAGGGTTCAGGACAAGTGCGGTGGCTGTGAGCGATCTGTACCGAAAGATCGTTAGAACTGAACAGCCATGACCTGGATGCCTACTATCTAGACAAGTACAAGGTGACCAATGACCAGTACACTCAGTGCATGGCGGTGAGAGTCTGCACCGCACCATCGAATTATGGTTCCCATACCCGTGGTTCTTACTATGATAATCCAGACTATACCAACTACCCAGTGATCAATGTCTCGTGGGATGATACTAGCAATTACTGCACCTGGATCGGTAAGCGATTACCGACGGAGGCAGAGTGGGAGAAAGCGGCACGCGGTCCAACGATGTACACTTACCCGTGGAGTGATCAAGATACTGATTGCACGTTGGCGAATAGTTGGAATAGAGCCACCTCTGCATTGCTTCAGATGAAATTGGAGAAAAGCTACATCAGAGTTGGTATACACCAAAAAGGTACAAGCCGGACGAGAGCGCGGGCATTGCATCACGGTGTGAGTTGAGGCAGCGGGACAAGACACGGGTGATGTAACAGGCAGTCGCAAAGACAAAGGAACGGAAAAAGTAGCCGGGTGCCCAAGCCCCCTGGCCTTGAAACAGGCCAAGGGGCTTGGGCATTTTCTCATTGAGTAGGGCGGGTTTGCTACCCAACATTTTGGCTATACTCAAAACGGGCAGGTTTTGAACTTTTATATATCCTGCGAGAACCACCATATGTGGCCGTTTGAGGTGATTTTGTGGCTTTTTTCCTACATATGGGGGTGTAGAAGCCTCCAAGTTTCATTCGAAAAAGTGCAAATCTTGCCCGTTTATAGTATAGCTTAACTCAAGAGGTAGATAGCAAACCCGCCCTGCGTCCATTCATACCAAACTGCGCAACGCCGCGCCGTCTGCCGGGTCAATCGCCTGCGCAGTCACCGTCCAGACCTCTCGATGCACGACCTCCTGATCCGGGTAAAATGTGGTCAACGGGCTGAGGGTCTCCATCTCGATAAAGTGCGCGCAGGTATAGGTCTGGAGCGAACAATCCTCGTCAGGATAGTAAACGTCGGGAACCCAATCGTACGATTTGACGAACGTGGCATCATCCCGGCACAGAGCCACCCACCCCTCTGGCGAATTACTCCCCACCTTGCCCACCTCACCCGTCGGCCTGATCGTAAACAAGTCCGGCCCCGGCTGCCACTGCGGACTGTTCACGTCGGAGCTTTGGCCCATCCACTCGTTCCAATAGACGATCTTTTTCAGGTCCCAGCTCGCCTGCCGTCCCCAGGGGAAAACGACCACCCCCTTGGGCACGACGCAGGTGAGCGCCCACACTGCTCCCGGGTAGACCGCGTTTCCCGTGTTGAGCACCCCTTGCTCGATCACAAAACGGCCATCCTGCGCCGAGACCGTCAACCGCTTGCGCAAGCCGGTCTGCGGCGTGACGGGTGCGATCACGGTCAATCCATTGTCCGAGACGTCTACCTCGCAACTTGCATTGTCAGGCGTGTATGTGTCCGCCGTCTCGGGCGACACCCAAATCCGGTGGCCTCCGTATACATTAAAGTCCGTATCTCCCTGGCCCTGTCCCGCCGTCTCTGGGTCAACGAATAACAAGTTCGCCCCATCGCCGACCGAGAGCGAGAGGATGCGTGGCCCCACTTCCGCCACGACCACCATCGTGGCCTCGCCCAGACACAGCTGGTACGCCTCACGCCAACCGAGAAATTCTATTTGCTCAATTTGTAGATTCACACCACACCTCCTACCGGATGCAAGATCAGTAAAGCAATATGCAGGCGCAGGATCGAAAATAATCGAGGATGAAACCAAGAACACGCGGATAATTCACGCAACAAGTCTAATGCATAATACTGATATGAAAAGATTTGTGTTCTATGGCAACTGCAACGAGCAATATGCCCAAGCTCTATTTCAGAAAGTCGCTATCACCGGGTTACGCAGTACTCCGAGACCATCTATTTCCACCTCAACCACATCTCCGGCTGCCAACGGTCCGATACCGGCCGGGGTGCCGGTCATGATCACGTCGCCCGGTTCCAGCGTCATAATGGCCGAGGTATAAGCGACGAGTTGCGTCGGCGAAAAAACCATCTCACTGGTACGCCCGCGCTGGCAAACTTTACCGTTCACCCGGCAGACGACCTCCAGATCGGCCACATCCGTCTCGCTTAACCCGGTCACAAGCCACGGTCCCAACGGGCAAAACGTATCGAATCCCTTGGCACGCGCCCACTGATGATCACACTGCTGCAAGTCGCGGGCAGTAACATCATTGCCACAGGTCACACCCAATACGTAATTCCACGCATCCTCCGGCACGACGTTTCGGCAGCGCCGTCCGATAACAACGGCCAGTTCCGCCTCATAGTCTACCCGCTCCGATTGCGGGGGCAGGATAACAGATGCACCAGAACCAATCACGCTGCTGGGCGGTTTGAGAAACAACAACGGCTCGGACGGCAAGTCCATACTGCTTTCATCAGCATGAGTGGGATAGTTGAGACCAACACAAACGATCTTGCTAGGCTCGGCGGGGGCTAATAATTGGAGATCACTCAAAAGGCAAAGTTCAGCACCGCGTTCCCAGTCAGTGAAAGGCACACCATTCAAGTCGTGCACACACTCATCCTGAATGATTCCCCATTGCGGAACATCGTTCACAGCTCCCAGACGAAACGGTTACATTGTTGATTCATTCGGTCACCTTTCCGCATCCCCGTTGTGATCTGCTAAACACATACTTGTTCGCCCGATTATAGCCCAATGACGGCGCTCGCACAAACAACAACGCCCACCGCACTCTCATTCACTACCTGAGAGTCAGTGGGCGAAGAACATCAAGTGACAAACTCAACTCGCCGCCGTATCCACTGTTAAATTGAGTCTACCCCAGACAACTCGCCTCAGCGTTTTCCAGTGCCAAGGCACAGCGAAAACCAATTTCGGGACTGACAAGCGTCGGATCACTGTGGGCACGGTTGGCGGAGCGGACCCCTCTGGTATCGTCAGACCACGAACCACCTCGTAGCGTCTTGGTCTCTCCAGACAACGGCCCACGGGGATTCTCAGAAACCGATGGGCGAATATAATAATCCTCTTTGTACCAATCGAATACCCACTCTGAGACATTCCCCGCCATGTCGACACATCCGTAGGGACTATCTCCCTGCGGGCTGTACGCCCCCACTAGTGTCGCACCTTGCTGCTCCTTCGTCATGGCATTACATTTCTGCCTATCCCAGTTGTTTCCCCAGGGGAAGAGCCGCCCGTCAGTGCCTCGGGCTGCTTTCTCCCACTGAGCCTCTGTCGGCAGTAAATAGTGTTTGCCCGTGATCTCTGTCAACCACTGGCAATAAGCCCGCGCATCGTGCCAGTTCACATTCACAACCGGATGATTTTCTGCCGTATCTGGAGGCAGCCCTCCATCCCAGTGCTTTGGCGCACGATGCCCAGTGGCACTCACAAAGACAGCATACTGAGCATTGGTCACCGGATACTTGGCAATCCAGTATTCGTCCAGATGGATCCAGCGCTGGGGTTTTTCAGACGGTGAAACCGCCTTGCCCCGCGCTTCGCTGCCCCTTAGAAACTCACCGGCGGGAACACAGACGACCTGTGGCTCCAGAGAAAACCGTACCCGCAGCGAGATCGGTACTTGGGCCGTTCCCCCATTAGAGATGAAATGTAAAATCTGACGGTGGGCTCCGATCCTTAAATTGGTCGTCGAAAGGCGCAACGGCTGAAACTCTCCGGTCTGGCAACAGAATTCCGCAGGCTCGACTTGGAGCCAAGCGGCACCCGTCGTCACATAACCCATCAACACACCTTGTCCCACGTTGTATACCATCAAATCGGCGCCCGCTCCGGCCTCAAGCTGGACAAGATCAATAGTCCCCAGATTCACTTGATCCGGTCCCACTCGCAGTTGGGGCGCTCGCACGCGCAGTTGGGCACCCATACTAAGCTTGTCGGTGGTGCTTTCTATGACCAATGCCCCAGTCTGGCGCACATCATCTGCTGGGAGCGCTTGAGAATCAACCTCTGCCTTTGAGAGACCTCCTCCGCCAATGCCGTCAAGCCACGCTCCCCACCCATGGAGTTCAACAACCTTGTATTTGCCGTTCGTTATATTGACAAGCTGGTCTGTCTCTACCATAATACCTTCCACCTCCAACGTGTGAAGGACAAACAAAAAAAGTATAATTTTGGTTTGAAATGAGGCCATAGTTAATATAGAACAAAACCAGCGCTCGAACAGTTTCAGTTGTGTTACAATAGGGTTTCGATTTGGGCGCAACTCGTAACCCAAATAAAAAAGCCCATACTTCCTATCTTTTCACACAGCATTAGGTGAAAAACAAAGGAATATGGGCTTGTTTGACAGTGAGCGACCCCGTAAAAAAGGTCACATCCTCACAATATAACGAGCTTGCTCAATCTTTATCAGAGGCAATATTGGCCGTGACTGCAAGCGCTACAGTCTCATCGGCGCGGAGGGCCATACAGTTTACGCCCTGAACGACACCCTCTTTGGGCGGCACTTGGGTGGCCGGAAAGCGAATGACTTTACTGAGGCGGGAAACAGCAAAAACATCATCGTTGTCAGTGATGGTCGCAGCGCCGACCAAATGGTCAGTCTTGATCGCGGTCTTGCCGCCAGCGCCAGGTGATTTGTTGGCCCGAAAGCCAGACATGAGGCGAATGGTACCTCGCCCGTCAGCGCTAAGCAGAAAAACACCACTATCGGGTTGCACGGCGGCAATGGAAACAGCGACGTCATCCCGCCCCAAGCGGATCCCCAGGCAACCGCGCACAGGTACCTGGCGAGTGGAAAAGCGAATACCCTGCCCCTGACGGGTAGCGATAAAGAGGTCACTACTGCCGGCCGTCCAACAGAGCGAAGCGGGTGAGCCAAACTTTTTCGCATCGTAAAGGATTATGCCCGAGCGCAGCTTTTCTCCAAACAAGTGACCGGCAAACCAAAGCACATGACCACGCTGGGTGAGCAGGGCCGCATAGGTGCCTCCCAAGTCGGGAAAGACAAGTCCCAGGCGCTCACCAGAGTTGAGAGGAAATCGCTCGGTGATGGATTTCCCCCGGCTGCGCACTGGGGATTCGGGCAATTGGCTCACAGGCACACGGAAACCACGGGCCTGATCAGTGATCAACACCAGACTCTGACTCTCATCTGCGACAGTCAAGAAAGCAGGCGGATCATCCTCTGGAACCTGGAGATCAAAGACCCCCATACCGCTGCGTCCCTGGCGCAAGTACAGATGGCGTGGCGTACGCTTGGCTATACCAGCACCACTGATGGTGATCACGTTGAGGGTGGTCGGTGGCTCACTAGGCTCGGGAGGGGGAGGAGGCTCAGCGCTACGCCGAGGGCGGCGCTGGCTCTGTCGCAAGCGCTCCAGTTCGGCCTCCAAAGTTTCAATATATTCCCGCACAGCGGGTTCCAATTTATCCAGATTGGGGCGTTCGATATTATTCATCATATCTGGATTGTAGTGAAGATTGTGATCTTGTCAAGAACCATTCACGATCCCCCTCCCAAAAACTGGTTCAATTTTGCAAACAAAAGACTCTCATCAAGGGGTTTGGTCATATAGTCATCACAGCCGCACGCTCGCGCTTTTTCTTCGTCACCCACCATCGCATGTGCCGTCAGAGCGATGATGGGAATACTTTTGAGATCATCGTTTGCCTTGATGCAGCGGGTCGCTTCCCACCCGTCCATAACCGGCAGCGAGAGGTCCATCAAAATGAGGTCCGGACGCTCTGCCTTAGCTACTTGTACCCCCGAGGCTCCATCAAATGCTGTCAGAACTGTGTATTCATCCTCCAGGATCTGCACCAAGAGGTCCATATTGAGTTCTTCATTTTCGACGACCAAGATTCTTTTCATTGACCTATCCTTTCGATAATGCATGCTGCAATTCTTGAACGAGATCCTCACGCTCCAAATCTTGTTTTTGTATGGTGGTAGAAGCCCTTTGTTTAAGTAACATATGCTCTTTCCGTGAGAGCGTCTTGGAAGTAAAAGCGATGACGGGAATCGTGCTGTTCTGAGGGTCCTGTCTCAACCGTTCGATCACACCAAAACCATCCAGCCGAGGCATCATCAGGTCTAGCAAGATAACGTCAGGGCGCTGTTGAGAGATCATCTCTATCGCTTCCACGCCATTCGAGGCGGCATTGATCTGATACGGCTCACCATGCAAAAGCCGACGCACCAATCGTATGACCAGAGGATCATCATCCACTACCAAGAGATGATTTTGATGGATGCTCTCTTTGACAGATGCAATATGATCCAATGCGCTGTGGACCGCATCACAGTCAAAGGATTTCACCAGATAATCGATGGCCCCCAACCGGTAGCCCAACTCTTTGTTATCCACCACCGACAGGACAATGATGGGAATATCTTGTGTGACCGAACCGGCCTTTAACTCGTGCAAAATCTGCCAACCATCCCCGGTGGATATCATGACGTCCAGCATGATCGCGAGGGGTTCAAGTTCCTGCGCTTTTTGCAAACCTTCCTCGCCATCCGTCACCCCAACCACACGATACTCGGTGTCGACTAGCGCCTCTTGCAGCAAAAGGAATGTCTCAGGATCATCGTCAATGACCAAGACTACATAACTACCCTTTGGTTGAGAGACAATAGACGTATATGGCTGGGTCACCTGATAGCGCAAGGGGATAACGGCAGTAAAAGTCGAACCCACACCCACGGTGCTTTTCACGGTCAAGTCTCCGCCCAAAAGTCGCGCCAGGTGACGACTGATCGATAAACCCAAGCCGGTCCCACCATATTTTCGAGTGGTACTATCATCCACTTGTTGAAACGCCTCAAAGATGCGCTCTAACGCATCCTCTGGAATACCGATGCCGGTATCTGTCACCGCCAACATCAGAGCGTTGCCCCATCGTTGAGCAGTGACAGCAACCGTGCCAGTTTGAGTAAATTTGATCGCATTGCTCAAAAGGTTGAGCAAAATTCTCCGTACTTTGTCTTGATCGGTGAAAAGCAGTGGCAGATCCACCTGCACATCTTGTACCAAGCTCAATGCTTCATTTTCGATAAACGGCTGAACCGTTCGCGAACAAGCATTGATCAACATTTCGGCATTAAAGGCAGTGGGATGCACTTCCATCCTACCAGCCTCGATCTTGGAGATATCGAGAATCGCGTTGATCAATGTCAAAAGGTACTCGGCGCTGACCAAGACCTTTTCCAAGTTATCAAGCTGTTTCTGCGGCAGAACGTCCTGCGAACGCCGCTTGGCCAAGCGGGTGAATCCAATGATCGCGTTGAGGGGAGTGCGCAACTCGTGGCTCATATTGGCCAGGAAAACATTCTTGGTCTGGTTGGCCTCTTCAGCTGCTTTTTGTGCCTGCTGAGTCTCCTCAAAGAGATGCGCATTGTCCAACGCTACGGCAATCTGATCGGCCATCGTCTGCCAGACCGAGATGTTTTCCTCAGAAAAGACCGCCTCCCGGACACTCTGAATGGTCATTGCGCCAATGACTCGTCCGCGCGAGTGCAAGGGCAACGCGGCCTCAGACCGTGTTTCCGGCAAATCCGGGTTATCAAAGCGCTCCGCGTCCTCGCTGATGTCCAAGGCAGACTTTGCATTGGCCACACTCCATCCAATCAAAGATTTGCTATCACCGACGGCGAACCGGTGACCTGCCGAGAGCATGTGCTGCCCCTCCTCACCAGTGCCCGCTCGCAGCACGGCGTACTCTCCGGCTTTATCGATCAAGAATATGCCCACATAGTACAAACCGAATCGTTCCTGGATCAAGTCTACCACGTATTGCATCAACTCTTCTGGATCGAGAATCGTGCTGGCCGATTTGGAGACGTCGGCAGCGGCCTGGAGTTGCATACTGCGATGCTGGGTCTGCTCAAAAAGTTGTCGGGTCTCTGCCAACGACCGGGCCCACCCGATGGCAACACCCGTTTGATTGGACACAGCCGTGAGCACATCCAAGTCGTTCTGGTCAAAGGCATCCGGTTGAAGGCTCTCAATGACCAGTACCCCAACCACGTCTTGGTCCATTTTGATCAGCACATCTATTTTGGAACCACAGCTCAATACAGGAGCATGGTCTTGAATGTATGCCACATCTGGAGCGTTCCGCAAATCAGGCGGAATCTCGGAACAACCAGCGTTGGCGCGCAGCACAAAATCACAGGTGGCGTCATCTAGCAGAAACAAACTCGCGAGATCGTAGCCCAAAGCCTCGGCCTGGACGCTGCGCACCACACGCTGGCAGATCTCGTCCTCATCGAGCGCGGCGGCGATTTCGGCGCTGAGACGGAATAGAACCGCTTGCCGCCCGGTTTGTGCCCACTTTTCTTGGGCCACATCCTTTTGGGTGGCCCGTTGACGCAACGCAATCAGCTTGTCGACCAGCCGATTCGTTCTAGTTTTGTCGTTCATACCGCCCCCCAACGATTGCGATCCCGCCACACATCAAACGGCATTACTAACCCGAAATATCTCCAACTCTCCCTTGCCCCTGACCGCGACAAGTCCCATAGACTCACCCTGGCACTGGTCAGAAACCTGTGTCCAGGCCACTTGGCTCAAGTTGACCGAATCGACCATACCATAGCTCTCAATACGCTGGGCCGTGTTGACCGTATCCCCCCAGAGATCAAACAAATATTGCCGATGGCCTACCACTCCGGCCATCACCGGTCCAACATGGACGCCGATGCGAACCTGCCACTGAGCCGAAAGCGACCAGGCTGTAGAGATCATCTCCAGACCACAGTTCACACAGTTCAAAACCGGGTTATCCAGCGGTTTTAAGAGACCCGCCGCGGCCATAAATGCGTCGCCTATCGTCTTGATTTTTTGCAGATCATAGCGCAGAGCGAGGTTTTCGTATGCTTCGACCAATTCTTGCAAGTTGGATACCACCGTCTCTGGCGAATGCGTATCACAATACGGCGTAAACTCGACAATGTCGGCAAAGAGAACGGCGACATTCTGGTACTGGCGGGGTTTGACCGTGCCCGTCACCTTTAATTCCTGAACAATTTCAGGGGGAAGGATCACGTGCAAGAGTTCGTCGGATCGCTTTTTCTCCGCTTCCATTTGCTGCAGATACCGCACTTCTTGATCACGCAGGCGTTTTTTCTCCAGACAAGCACCAATCCGGGCTTTTAACAGCACCGGTTCGAACGGTTTGGGCAAATACTCGTCCGCTCCCATCTCGATCCCCCGAACCACATTCCCCATATCGTTCATCGCAGAGATCACAATAACGGGGATATCTCGCCATGTCCTATTGGATTTGAGATGCTCGAGCACTTGAAAACCATCCATTTCAGGCATCATGATATCCAACAAAATGACATCAGGTGCTTGAATGCAAACGATCTCTAGCGCTTCTTTTCCATTGCTGGCACTGATCGTATCACAATCCAAGTCCTCAAGCTCTTGCTCCAGATAATCCACGTTGAACGGCTCGTCGTCAACGATCAAGATTTTTGCTCGCTTGTTCATTGGTACCTCTGTAATGCGTTCCGCAGTTCTTGAACCAGCAGTTCTCGTTTCAGTCCTCGCTTTTGCACAATCTGGGAGACGCTCTGTTGGAGCAAGTTTATCTCATCGTCGGTAAGCGTTTTGGCAGTGAGAACAATGACGGGAATGTCACAATATTGCGGGTCCTGCTGCAACCGTTCGATCACGCCGAAACCATCGATCTCGGGCATCAAAAGGTCGAGTAAAATCACATCGGGCCGACGCCGAAAGATCACATCCAACGCTTGCTGACCATCTGCGGCGGTCTCGATCTGGTAGGGATCATTTTCTAGCAATTGACACACCAGATCGATCACCTGGAGGTCATCATCCACGACCAGGAGATGGTTTCGCCGGAGTCCTTGATCGGCAGGTATGATGCGAGTCAGGGCACTTAGAACCGTTCGGCGGTCAAAGGGCTTGACCAGGTAATCAAAAGCACCCAATTGATACCCCAGTTCTTTGTTATCCACGATGGACAACACAATGATGGGAATGTCGCGGGTAGCCAGATCGGTTTTTAGCTCGTGCAACACCTGCCAGCCGTCCTGGGTGGGCATCAGAATATCCAGGATGACCGCGTAGGGTTTTAATATCCGCGCTTTTCGCACACCTTCTTCACCGCTCGTCGCTCCAATCACCTGATACCCCGCCTCGGCCAGGTTTTCTTGCAAAAGATAAATCACATCCGGGTCATCATCAATGGCTATCACGATTTGACCATCATCTGGTCGGGCAACGAGTTCCACACCCTGCACTTTTTCATACGGATGAGAAATCGCACTAGTAGGCAGTAAAGCATCCTTGTAATGTGCGGGTATAGTAACAGTAAAGGTTGAACCGGCGCCAACGACGCTCTCCACAGTCAGGTCGCCGCCCAAAAGGCGAGCCAAACGACGGCTGATCGCAAGGCCCAAACCTGTGCCACCATATTTTCGGGTCGTACTGCTATCCACCTGGTAAAACTCTTCAAAGATATTATCCAGTGCTTTCTCTGGCATACCAATGCCCGTGTCAATCACCGCAAGCGTGATTACGTCATCCTGTTGCCGGACAGTGATGGTAATCACACCCTCATTGGTGAACTTGGCCGCATTGCTCAAAAGATTGATCAATATCTGCCTCACTTTGTCTTGATCTGTAACAAGCAACGGCAAATTGGGTGCCATGTCCTTTACCAAATCCAACTGATTATCTTGAACGAGCGGCTGAATCGTTCGCAGACAGATATCGATCAACACCTCTAGATTGAAAGTAACCGGCTGGACGTCCACTCGTCCGGCCTCAATCTTGGAAAGATCAAGGATGGCGTTGATCAGACCCAAGAGATGTTCGGCGCTAATCAGGACCTTGTCAAGGTTGCCAAGCTGTTTCTGCGGCAGAACGTCTTGAGAACGGCGCTTGATCAATCGCGTAAAACCAATGATGGCGTTGAGCGGCGTGCGTAACTCGTGGCTCATATTGGCCAAAAAAACGCTCTTGGCTTGATTGGCCTGTTCTGCGGCCTTTCCCAAAGCCTCGGCTCGCTCTCGTTGCTCCCGCTCTGCCTGAAAGAGACGCGCATTCTCGGTAGCGGCGGCCTGGAGTTGTACGCTATGCCGGGTCAGTTCCTCGGCGCGCGATCGGGTCTCTTCGAGCAATTGCCGGTTCTCTATATAGCTGCTCACCCGCCGGGCAATGTCTTCCAACAAGACACGCTCCTCGTCCAAAAAGTCACGCTCCTCAGTATATGCGACATGGATACGGCCCACGATCTCTTGGCCGCTATGCAAGGGGTGATCCATCCGCCACAAAGAGGTCTTGGCCTCAGGCTTGCCATAGACGTGGTCCAGATATTCGATGGCGGTGATACAGTGCGGCAGGTCTTGCACAGCCAGGGTGATGCGCTTGGCCACCCAAGGCAGCAACTCGGACAGGGGCAACGACTTGTCCATCTGATGCCCAATGTCGTTGAGGCAGTCCAGTTCCTGCACGCGCTTGTCGGTCTCGGCGCGGGCTTGTTCGGTGAACTCGAACTGCCAAGCGTTCTCGATAGCCGTAGTGGCTTGATCAGCGATGGTCTGGAAAATAGAGACTTCTTCTTCCGACAGAGCGGCCTCCCGCTCGCTCTGGATCATCATTGCGCCAATGACGCGCCTACGCGAGCGCAGAGGTAGCGCCAGTTCCGATCGTGTGTATGGCAAGAGCGGGTTCTCAAAACGGACTGCATCCTCGCCCACGTCAAAAGCGACGCATGCTCGATTGTCGGCAATACACTTAGCGATCAAAGACCCATCGTCAATTTCCAGTGTATATTCCTCCTCGACCATCTGCCGACCCACTTTGCCCGTGCCCGTCCGCAGCACAGCTTGCTTACCGGTCTGTTCCAGCAGAAACAAACCGACAAAGTAAAACCCAAACTGTTCACCGATCATGTCCACGACCCGCTGCATCAACTCGGCGGGCTCCAGAATACCGCTAATCGTTCGGGAGACGTCGGCGGCGGTCTCGAGTTGTACGCTGCGATGCTGCGCTTGCTCAAAGAGATGCACAACCTGCTCAAAAAGACGGGCATTCTCAATCGCAATGGCCGCCGAGAGCGCTAATGGCTCCAAGAGATTCAAATCCGTCGGGCCAAAGCGACTTACTTTTGTGTCGACAACCTGGAGCACGCCAGTCACTTTACCCTTGATGCGCAATGGAACGGTCAGAATAGATCGCAAAGATAATCCGGTTTTTTCTCCCACGCTTTTGCAGTAACGTACATCATCCCAAGTGTCTTTGATAATCACACTTTTGCCAGTGTTAACGACCCAACCGGCGATCCCCTCTCCCGGTGCCAGACGCCAGCCGCGCACCACCTCGTTGTGAAGGCCAGTGGCTTGACGGCAAACCAATTCTTTTGTCTTGGGCTCGATCAACCAAACCGACGACGCGGTCACGTCAAGCAAACAGCGCATCTCTTCCAAAACAGTGGTGAGTAACAGATCCATACTGAGGTTCGAGTTGAACGTATGGATTGCTCGATTGAGCATTGTCATCTCGTCTCCTCGGCGCTGAGCCTCGATGAAAAACCGGGCGTTCTCCAATACCGTGGCCGCATGTCCAGCCAATGCCGAAACGATGGGCAAATCATCTGGTGTAAACCCTTCCTCCCCCAACCGGCTGACGATCATCGCCCCGATCACCCGCCCTTCTGCCACTAAAGGAACAGACAACAAACTCTCCGGTTCACGAGGCGTATACGGTATCGGAAAAGGGCACGGAACCAGATCAATTCGATTCGCCACTATGCCGGTGCCGCTTGCGGCCATATCGTCGGTGAGGCCCAGGTCACCTTTGAGGGGCACATCAAACTTGTTTTCAAGGCCACGATCACCGGTAGACACGATGGGCACCAAAACGGGCTCTTCCTTATGGCCAGATTTTGGCAAAAAGACGTGACACCCATCCGCCTGGAGCAGATCCAGAACGCTGGCAGTGACCAGTTTCAAAGCCTCGTCTCGATCCAACGTAGAGGCTAGGTTCCGGCCGACTTTGAGCAACAGCGAAAGGTCCCGTGCCTGTCGCTGCGTTTTGGTCAACAACCGTTGTTTCTCGATGAGCAATGCGGCCTGATCAGCCACCTGGCCCAGTAGACGCAATCCCGCGACATCCAGGCATTCCTGGTGCACGTCGACCAACTCGATGGCTCCAATGACTTGGTTTCCGATCAACAAGGGGGTGCAAAGAATGGACTGGGTGCGAGACTCGGTGTCCTGATCTATTTGGCGATAGAACCGTTCGTCTGAATATGCGTCGGGGACTATGGCGGGCTTGCCCTCTCGCAGCACCCAACCGATCACCTCCTCGGATATGGGCATCCGTTTCCCCAGGATTTTTTCAGCCTTGGCCCCAGCAGTTGCCCAAAAGACGAGTTCCTGGTCCGATGGCTCTGCCCCCTCTGGCTCGTGATTGCTCGACTGAATGCTCGTTAGCGTTTGCTCCAGAAGAATAATACTGCCGCCACCAGCGCCAAAGAGTTCGCTATCCACAACCGTGTGCAGAATATCGTTTACGCTTCGAGACCCCGCCAGGCGAAGGCTCATCTCGTACAAGGCAACAGTCTCTGCCAACTCTTGTTTCGTTTCTTCAAGTGCAAGCAACTTTTCGATAACACTCGCAGACAAGGCAACCATCATCTCGTAGATGTGAATACTCTCAGAACCAAAAGTCTGGGGTTTGGTCCAATAAAAAAGCATCAATCCCAAACAGTCCTGACCGGCTCCCAAAGGCAATACGAGCAGTGTTTGTGCCTTGGCTCGTTGGAGTACAAACAAAAGAGATTCATCCGCTTGCTCGTCGATGTCTGGCTCGTTTATCACTACTGGCTGACCAGTGGTCAGCGCTGGGTGAAACAAAGGCTCATGGTGATTGAATCGAGCGCCAACGGGGAAAGGAGGTTCATCTTGCGGCCAGGTTACCGCAACCTGCAAGTGACCGCTGTCGAACGGCATGACAGAACGCAGAAACACAATACCGTCGACAGGATCAGCAACCGGAACCGAGTCATGGGTAGAAGTAATGAGCTCGTGATTAGCATCCAATACGTCTTGCAGGGTTTTCGCTGTCTGCAAATTTTTGCCGAATTGAGCCAAAAAACTGATCGTGTTCACATCACTGCTCCTACGTTGACCGGCAAATCAATCTGATATGTCCGCCCAACCCTCTTGGTCTCGGAAACAGAACGGCTTTGGGTTATGAGATTTGTATAAACGTTTGTTGAATTTTTTTTGCCACGAATTGCACGAATTTCTAGATTCACATTCGCGGCGGAAGAAAAAAAAAGCGCCCAGTAGTAAGGATTGTAGTAGAGATTGCGATCTTGTCAAGAATCGCCCGCTGTCTGGCGACAACGGAGGTGGTATCGTTTGATTATTACTCCAGTTCCAACATAGTGATCACCGGACGGTGGTCCGAAACACCATCCCATTTGCCAAGCCAAGTTCGTGTTGCCCGAAAATCATCCGAGTGGAATATATAGTCAATCCGAAACACCCACATGGGAATCGGGCGGCCTGTAACCACAGGTCCCACCAGGGCTGTTCAGTTCTAACGATCTTTCGGTACAGATCGCTCACAGCCACCGTCCCGGGGGCGGCCCATGCAACAAAACATCGACTTGCGAGCAATTTTCTACCCCAAATCACCCTCGGGGACCCTGTACTTGGCAGCACCTGTCCTGGACCGACAGGTACAGGGTTCAGGACAAGTGCGAGGGCTAGAGCCTTGGAAAGCTAGAATTGAACAGCCCTGCAGGTCTCACCATTTGTCTTGAAAACCAAAACGCAGAGCGAGACACAACCAGAGGACACAAAAATAGGACCAGGCCAAAACTGACAGAGATATTCTAACGCGTGACGTTCTGTTCTTGTTTTGGGCAACTGGCTGCATACAATCTCAATCACGCTGTCTGTTCAATCGCACGATCAATAGCATCACTCACCGCCGAGTAATCGGCGGGCAACTCTAGCGGTGGATTCGCGCCACGAGCGACGACGTCCGCCAACGTCTGATCGTGATAGGCAACCTTAAAGCCAGTAAACTTGAGGCCGTGGGCGGTCGAGATCACCACCACACGATCTGATGACTTGATCTCTCCGCGCTTGATCAACTTAAAGAGCACCGCCAGCGCGACGCCGGTGTGCGGGCAGCAGTACATCCCGGTCCGGTCGGCCCGGGCGGCGGCGTTTGCCAGGGCGTCCTCGCTGGCCTGCTCGACAAGACCATCGATGATAGACAGCGTCTTGACCGCTCGCTCATAACTGACGGGGTCGCCGATCTGGATCGCGCTGGCCAAGGTCTTTTGTGCCTTGACCGGGTGATACTTTTGAAAGCCGGTCTGGTAGCTCAGGTAGAGCGGGTTGGCCCGTTCTGCTTGACCGCAGGCGATACGCGGCAGTTTGTCGATCAGGCCAAGTTCCTTCATCATCAGCAGACCTTTGCCCAGCGCGCTGACGTTGCCCAGGTTCCCCGTTGGGATAATGATCCAGTCCGGCACTTGCCAGTCAAATTGCTGAACGATCTCGATCCCCACCGTCTTTTGACCCTCTATGCGCAGTGAATTCATCGAGTTGGCAAGGTAGAGGGTCGGGTCCTCGGCCAACTCTTGCACGATGCGCATACAGCCGTCAAAATCGGTATCGAGCGCCATCACCAATGCACCGTTGGCGATGGGTTGGACCAGTTGCGCGGTAGAGACCTTGCCTCGGGGCAGCAAAATGACGGCGGGGATAGCAGCCGCCGCCGCGTACGCCGCCAGCGCGGCAGATGTATCGCCAGTAGATGCGCAGGCCACCGCCCGGATGGGCTTGCGGTCGCTCCGACCAGTTTTGTGATCGGCCGTCATCTGGCGCACCACCGAGACGAGCACCGTCATTCCCAGGTCCTTGAAGGAGCCAGTGTGGCTATTGCCACACAACTTGACCCACAGATCAGGCACGCCGATCTCCCGCCCCAGCCGCTCCGCCCAGAAGCAGTTGGTGTGCCCCTCGTACATCGAGACGACGTTCTCATATTCCACTTGCGGGCAGACCCACTCTTTTTTGCCCCACACACCGCTGCCATAAGGCCACTCGTTCGACCGAGTTCTCTGATCGAACAACGCTTTCCACTCGTCTGCACTGCGGTTCTTTAACGCTTCCATATCGTGCGCCACGTCCAACAGCCCGCCGCAGTCCTCACAGCGGTAAACAACGTCAAAGATGGAATAGCGACGGTCACAACCACGAACACACTCAAGCCAGCTATGGTAGCCCATTGCTTTCACCTCCCAAACAAGCTGTCACTTTCCTACAACGTGCGTCTCCATCCGGTGGATCGGCTGGTAGCCCTGAGCCGCCAGATCATCCGACGGGATAGATGCCTCGTCAGGTTTGTCCGAAAGACCAAAGAGCAACGCGCCCTGCTCTCGCCACGCCAGCGCGACCTTGCGCACCTCTTGGGTGATGACGATTTCTTTTGCCAGCAATTCCGCGACCGGCGCGTCATCGTCCAACCAACCCATCCGCTCGATGGTAGCCCGAAACTCGTTGTAGCGAAAAGCCTTAAAAGGCGTGGGGTCGCCTTGCTGCACGAGGGCATACACACTGCTGTGAATGCCGCGCAGATCGGCGGCAAGCTCCGTGGCGCGCTCGTCCATCCCGGTGATGAACTGTTCAAAGGTCGCCAGTTGCCCGGCGCGCACCTCGTCCACCAACGGTTCCAGTGTGTACAAGCCGCTGCCCAGAATCAAACAGACGTAGGCCAAATAGTCCTGGTTGTCGGACGTAAAGGGATGAAACTCGGGCTGGTTGAGGCAATCGTACGCAGTCTGAAAGCCCTGCGGATCGAAACTGTCCCCCAGCAAATCGCCGACGGTTCGACGCACCGCCTCGACCCGCGCCCCGTCAATGACGTGATCGTTCCGCCCCCGCGCACCCAGCGCCGTCTTGTCCAAGTCAACGATCACCGCCGTCCGCTCGTCTACAGAGAACCCGCGCTCACAGCAAAATTGATCAAAATCCGGGACCGCTGCCCAACGGTTGGACAAATAGAGAGTCGTATCCCCTTGCTCAACAACCTCCACGCGCGTAGGCTCATCCTGCTCGGACCCGATAAAGGCCAGCCCAGGCCAATCCCCAGCTTGGCAGATATTGGCAAATGCAGTACCGTCGTTCATTCGCGTATCGCCCACATAGACCAGCCGCTCGATAGACGTGCCGGGCGCATCCAATGCCCGCCCCTGTCGCAACAATTGGGCCATCACACGAGCATATTCCGGCTGGCTTTTGCGCGGAGTGACACCCTCTGGCAGCCCCACCTCAGGGCCAAGTACCGCCAACGACGGCAGCCGCGAGTCGAACGGCACCAGGTTGCGATAGACAATAAAATCACCCAGAAATTCATCAACAGATGTACGACCATAGTTCTTCATTCGACGTGACCTCCTATAATTGCACATGCTCGGAAATCCGCAGTCCAAGCTCATAAGCCTCGTGTATCTTGATATTCTTTCCCTCTAAATCTGTCAGTTGATCGACCCCTTCCAATGTATACGCTTCAACAAGATCTATCCCCAAGTGGCCAAAGAAATGCTCGATCGCATCAATAATGTGCTGATTCTCCAATACACTTTTCCCTGCTCGTATCGCGACCGCGGCCCCGACCTTACCTGGCGGCACGAACGTCTCCCCTGTCTTGGCATTGCACAAAGGCGTACAACGATCAATAAACACCTTTAGCTGACCAGTTACATCGCCCCAGTACGAGGGGGACGCTACCAACACAATATCCGCCTCGAACAAGTCTTGTATGACCAAATCCATATCGTCCCGCTGAATGCAGCGCCGGGTCTCCTCGCAAGAGTGACAGCCCTTGCAATAGTTGATGTTCAACGCCCCCAGGCCATATCGTTTGACGTCAACTCTTTTCTCCTCCATACCCGCGATCACGCGGTCCACGATAAAGGCCGTGTTTCCCTTTTCACGCGGGCTTCCGATGATGCACAAAGCTTTCATACAAAACCTACTTGTTACGTGGATGGGCGCTCTACCAATACCGCCCCCTGAAATCCAAACTTGTCGTTGTGGACGCCCAAAACCTCTCGCGCCTCCTGCGGCGTGCAACCCAACAAAATTTTCACCTCTGTATCCCGTTTCTTCATATCCACCGTGCAGACAACGGCGGTCACTGTCTTGTTGGGCATACTCCCCATCCAAATGTCGATCCCGCCGCCGTCGGCAGCTAGTGTGCCCTCCAGGTAACCATAATCGAGCGGATAGACAAATAACGGATATCGCGGATGGCACGATCCTTTTGGACGATCTACGACTTGATCGTGCTCGGCCACCAACTGATCGAGCTTGAGCCAAAAGTTGTCGTTCTGTGCAGTTATCATTGTTAAAGCAACTCTCGTAATAGCCCTTCTGTCAAATGTCCGCGCAGGTTATTTAACGGCGGTGGATTATCCTGGGAGAAAAAGAGCAATTCTTCGGTCTCTTCATTCTCAACAAATTCACCTTGGCCCAGCCTAGCCTTGTAAACTATCCATACCAAACGTTTAGAGTCTACAGTATAGATTCGATACAGCTCGATATCCTCAATGTGGTGTCCGGCTTCCTCCAACATCTCGCGCCGGGCGGCCTCAGTCAGAGTCTCCCCAAGTTCTCGAAAGCCTTGAGGAAATGTGAGCGTCCCCGCTTGCTGCCTTTTCATACGCACCATAGCGAATTCGTTTCTGTCGTTGTAGGCGACAACCACGACTGCGACGTTCATCCAATTGCCCCAATCCACAAAATTACAGCCACTGCAAACCATTCGTGAGTGACCATCCAAGACACGCTCAGCTAGTTTCGTCCCGCAATGGGGGCAAAATAACATCATCGCCCAATCACCTACAATCGCCGCCCGATGAACAAGCCCCGGCCCATCAATCCCTCTGTATCATAGGTCACATGGAGACCTGCATCGGTGAGAGCAGCCTGCATCTCGTCCGTCTCGAAAAGCCCAAGCTCGTGACGTTCGACAAAATGCTCGGTTCCCTCGGGCGTTCCGATTAAATAGTGCAAATCAAAATAGGACAAACGACCATCGACAAAGCTGGTGTTGACGCGGGCGATTTTGAGGTCGGGTTCATCGATAAAGCTGGCGTGGACCGACGGGGTATGCCAGGCATCGGGTGTGAACCAAGGTTCAACGATGAGAAGACCGCCGGTCACCAAGTGGCGTGCCATACAAGCAGCCGCCTTGCGGACATTGTCCAGCGTCTTGGCATAACCGATAGAACTGAACAAGCACGTCACTACGTCGAACTGGCGGCCAAGGTCAAAGGCCATCATGTCCCCTTGGTGAAACAGAATGCCGGGGTTTCTCTGGCGGGCAAATTCGAGCAACTCGTCTTCAATGTCCAACCCTTGGGCGTCGAAATGCTCTTTGAGATACTCAACGTGAAGTCCCGTACCGCAGGCCACGTCTAGCAGGCGGTTGCCTCCAGAATGCGTGTGTTCGCGCACGATGGCAACGAGACGCTGCACCTCAGCCTGGTAATCCTTGAAAGCATATATCTTGTCATAGTAACGGGCCGTTTCGGAAAACATAGTTCCCCTCCTCTTGACAGCCGATCATGTGTCAACGATATCTTTTAGCGGACCGAGATCGCCAGCGTCAAACCAGTTCTCTATCAAATGATACGAGATCGCGAGCTTGAAAGGAATTCTGAGTGTGCTCTGCGTCAGCATATCCCGTATCTCTTTCCGCGTGAACCAGCGTGCATTTTCCAACTCGTGCTGGTCCACCCGAATCGCCTCACTGGCGGCCTGGGCCATAAAACCCAGCATCAAAGAACTGGGAAACGGCCAGGGCTGCGACGCAAAGTAACGCATTCCCGCAACCTCCACGCCCGTCTCCTCTCGCACCTCTCGGATGACGGCTGCCTCCAAACTTTCGCCTGGCTCGACGAAACCTGCCAGTGTCGAGTACAGACCTTTTGGCCACGAAGGTTGTCGGCCCATCAAACAACGGTCTCCTGACGTGACGAGGACAATGATCGCCGGGTCTGTCCGTGGAAAGTGTTGCTGCCCGCACTGCTCGTCGGTACAGACCCGCAAGGAACCACCCGCAACGCTCGTGGTTGGGCTGCCACAGTCTCCACAAAAGCGATGCCGGTGATGCCAGTAGACCATCGCTTTGGCATAGGCTAAGAGTGCGCAGTCGTGTTCGTCCAGCAAGAGAGCCGCTTGCCTCAAGTTTCGAAACCGGCCCAATTTGGTAAGCTCGGAATCTTTTTCAGAAGGCAAGCCAATAGCAAAATATGCCCCATCTCCATTCATGCCCAGCAGAACAACGGACTCGGCTGTATGAATCAAGCATTGCACATCGTCAGGTGAAAGAAAAACAGGACGGAAGACCCTATTCGAGTCAAAAAAATTCTTTGACTGCCACACCGGAACAAACCGGGTCGTTTCATCCTCCAATATAGCCGCAAGCCACTCGTCATCCCGCCGCTTGTCAGATACACGATCTATGGCATTCGTTATGAAATAATTCAAAGAACTGTTATAACGATCCATCTATTGACCTACTACGTTGCTACGCCGTTCCATCAGAACGACATCTCGCCAGACGCCTTCCATTTGGCCGAGACGTTCTCTACGCCCCACCACCCGAAACCCGCATGCCTTGTGCAGTGCAATGCTAGCCTCATTCTCTGGAAAAATACCCGCCTGCAACATCCAGATCCCCTGTTGCTCCGATCCTTCAACCAATGTGTAAAGCAGAGCCTTCCCGATCCCCCCACCCCTCGCCGACGCCACAACATAGACGCTTATCTCGGCAACGCCCGCGTACACACAACGGCCCGAAACCGGGCTTAGCGCAGCCCACCCTACAATCAGATCATCCTTTCTGGCAACGAATCTGCTATCAGGTAGATGACCTTGATCCCAGTCTTTCCATTCAGGCACATCCATCTCGAACGTCGCGTTGCCCGTGGCAATGCCTTCCTCGTAAATGGCGCGCACCGCGTCCCAATCTTGAGCTTGCATCTTTACGATCACCAATTCGCTACCCTCCCACAGCTGTCAAAAAACGTTCTAGCTCTTTGTTTAGCGTCTTGTAGCCTGTAGCATTGAGATGCAACAAGTTTCGACTATACTCGGGATTGATCGCCCCACCCTCACCTAGCAAAACAGAGTAGGCATCGAATACGCGAACTCTCTCTCCCTCCAGAGAGCGGATGTACGCATTGATTTCCTCGACAGCCAGAACAACGTCATCTGACCAAAACGGCCTACGTTCAATTGGCACCTGTCCAAAGGGAAAGATCGTCGTCAGAATCACCGTCGTCCCTAATTTGCCAGATTCATGCACAATTTGTCGAATATCCTCTTTACAGTCGGCAATGATCGCCCCTTTTTGCTCTGGAAAGAGAGGAATGGTCTTTAAATTGTTGATCCCAACCTGAACCACAATAATTTGTGGTCGCAAAGGCTTGACGTGATATTCAAGACGCGAGACAGTCTGCACAGAGGTCTGCGAACCAATACCACGATTAATAAACTCGAACCGGTCGACACTTGGCGCGGGCCAACTTGCGGCCCTAGAATCGCCAAAGAAAACTACGGTCGTCAAATCAGGATTGGTAGCGTCTTGCTGATCGGATGAAACATCGTAATAGTCCAACCCTAATGGGTCCAGACGAACCGCGTTGACCTGCAAGTAATACGCTCTGCCTCGATTGAACAGATAATAGTTCAATGCTACAGAGATCAAAAGCAATACCAACAACAAGCCAATGGCAAAGTGATCGAGTGATTTCACAAACGCTGCTCCCGATGCTTTTCTAAAAATACGAGTGATACCTTGTCGGTCAACTCTTTGCGGTTGAATATCTTGTATCCCAGCTTTTGGTAGAAATAGAGATTCTTCTCACTCTTGCTTCCGGTGAACAACTCGAATCTCTTGACATCGTTGAACATCTTTTCAATCTCGTTCATCAGCTCGGTGCCGACACCCTGATTCTGAAAATCCGTGTGGACGATCAGCCTGCCAACAAAGCACGTTTCTTTCTGCACATGTGCTCGTACGGAACCAACGATTCTTCCATCCACAGAAGCCTTGAGGAAAACTTGTTTTTCAAAGTCGCTTTTGATCTCTTTCAGCGTTTGCGTCATCGGTGGAATCGTATAGTCGTCATAGATCGCGGCTTCGCTCTGGTAAGCCAGCTTTTGCAGGGCCAAAATCTCTGCCGCATCATTGAGACTCGCTCGTTCGACAATCATTCAATCCCCCCTCAAGCTGAAAAAATCATAATCGTAGGCGTTTGTCCAAACAAACTGATCTCAATTTGCCTGTCACACTTTAGGTCGTGGAAATCCACAAAGTGCGGCATACTCGTCAACAGCACAATCCGACCGCCAGGGGCGATCACTCGACGCATCTCTATGCAGACACATCGGTAAAAGGATTCCAGGGCAGCATCAACCTTGACCGCACGCCCCCAGGGCAAGTTTGACACGATGCGGTCAACCGACACATCGGCCATTGGCAGAGTCTGCGCATCCCAGAAAAAAATCTGCGCGGCAACATCGGCGGCTTGAGCATTGACTCGCGCAGCGGCGACGGCCTCAGGATCGTTGTCTCCGCCAAAGACCTCCGCGCCACTCAACGCCGCCTCAATCGGTATCGTGCCCACGCCACAGCACAAGTCCAGCACGCAAGACTCCCATCCCACCTCGGCCAGAACCAGGAGCGCGGCTGCAACGGACGGCTTGAGCGACCCCGGCAAGTGAGCCTGTTTGTATGCGCGCCTGTGCAGTGGTCTTTCTCCCAGCCGCACCCCCACGAACGCTGTATCGTGCTCGATAAAAACGCGCACGTTCAAACCGGCAGATGCGTCGTCGGGCGTGTACGACCAGCTGTGTCCTGCCGTGATGCCCTCAGCACACACTTGTTTGATCTCTTCCGTGCTATAGTTGCGCTTGCCGACAAAGTTGACCGTGACAGAAAATGTCAACGGAATCTTGATCGGTCGCACTTGAGAGCACGTCAGGACGGCCTCACGCAGATCGAGTTGAGAGATCAACTCACCAAGTGCAGTCAAAGCGCTTCGCGGACGGCCAATGCCCTGCCAGGTAGCTGTGTCGACGAATACATCGTCCACTGTGCGCAATTCAAGCAGCGGTGACAGCGACGCAGCGCAGGTTGCAGCGATGCGACGGTAAGCGACTTTGTTAACCGTCACGCCCGGCAATGTGGCGATCTCGTCGGCACTGACTGATTCCAACCCACGGGTCGTTAACGCAAAAACTTTCAATCTCCAGATATCCCTTTGACAAACCAATAATACTCGCCCTGCACGCTTGCTTGGTTTCTCAAATCAGCCGGCAGTAAATGTGTCGCGTCCTTGGGAATCACAGCGCCCGTGTTCAAACGATCCTCCCGCGCCACCGCCGAGCGTGCCACCTTTACCACACCGCGTTGCTCTCCCAGAGTTAACTCTGTGCCAGTCAATCCCTCGATCCACAACCCACGATAAGTCAACGTGTCCACAGGCAAAAGCGTTACACCATTAGGACAAACAGCGAGCACATTGCCAGATTCGGGAGTCCACAACAAAAGCTCGTGAACTCTTTGATCTGTCACAAAGCCCGCATACTTGAAAGCTTTTTGACTGGCAATGTTGTCTACATGGATGGCCGCGCGGGCCACAGAGACGTTACGTTGTACAGCATCCTGACGTGCTGCCAGCACCAACTGCCGCCCCAGGCGCTGTCCCTGACTGGATCGCCTCACCGCTAGCAAGTCTACTTCCCACCGGCGCTCGCCACTATTTCCCACGGTCAGAAATGCCGAAACAAACCCGACCACGTCATCCCCGTCAGTGGCGACCCAGAGCGCGCAATCATCGTTTTGTATCTGAGCCGCACATACATCGGGGAGAATGTCCTCTGCCCAGACGTCGTGAACCACAGCCGAAATTCCACTTACGTCATCCAAAATAGCTCTGCGAATACTGATCACTTGTCATTACCTCCCTCAGGCTCAACGTTTCCAACGACGTTACCCTCGGCATCGGTGGCTAACAATCCCTTACTCGTATCCAGCAAGACGAGTTCGTTCCCCCACGGGTCTTGGACCACCACGCAACGCCCGATCTGGATACCAAACGGCGGCACGACGATTTTACCACCAGCCTCTTCGAATCGAATCGCGGCAGTGTCTGCCGAATGCACCTTTAGATCGATCTCTGGTGCCTTTGGCTCTGTGTGCAACACGATCTCGGTCTCGTCATCAGACAATCGGAGACCCACTTGTTTCTCGGTGCGCCAGACGAGTTCGTGCCCAAGCTCGTCGCGGTAAAACGCCAGACCAGCGTCGAGGTCCGACACGGAAAGCCGCACGCAATCCATTTTATGTATCAACGGTTTGGTTTCCAAAGCAAACACACATCCTTTCGCTTCCGATTCCACTGATCAATAGGCGCTCTTTGCGATTGCTCAACAACTGTTGCGTCCACGTCGTAAAGCCGCCGTCGACCAGAAAGTATTCTGTTCCCGATTGATTCTGAGCATGGATGCCAAAACACGCATTCACATAATACCCACGCCCGCTCTGACGATCTTGGTTAAAGGCGAACGCCACGCTTGGATATTTGGAAGAAAGTTCGTCGAGAACATTAGCTTGCAGCGCTTTGAGCCATCGTTCATCCAGCGCCGTCACAGACACACGAATATCCTCTACCTTGTAACCAAGTTTATCGGCTGCGATCAAAAGACGAACATAAAAATCCATTTGTTCTATCAGTGCATCAACCTCAAACTTGAAAGAGCCTTCGTCCCGCCCAGCAGTGTCAAGCCCAAAAATATTAAAGTGTGCAAACGACGCCGGGCCTTTAAATCTCTGTGCACGAAGGTGCCTGTGGCTTGCACAAAGCTTCACTCGATTAAGCGCGCGAGCATCATCGCGTAGAGCAAGCCGCCTGCGCCGAGCGCACTCTAGTGCAAGCACGTTGGTCAAATCAGAACAGACCTCGGTATTTCTGATCGTAGAAACGATATTGTTCTGACTGACCGTGCTCATTGCAGAACAAACTCCCAAAGGGGCCACCGGTGAAAGTTCGACCGGATCAAAATCCGGCGGCAGTAGCGAATAAGCGAGTCGATCGAATTCAAGCAGCGCAATCGGGCTTGCTTGCGAGGGCTGGACGAAACGATTCTGCTGGTATTGATTGACCAGGTCTCGTGGAGCCAGCAACTCGGCGCGCCTCTTGTAGACAGCTATCAGCAAAGATTGAAGATCGCTTGGGCTCAGCCTCTCTGCCAGTATCTCTACCAGGTCTTGAATCCCAATCTCTCGCACAATTCGATCAACGATTTTGTTGCTCATCTCAATTTATCAACACTCGCCAATTTGATACAGACGGATATCAATTCCATAGCCTGTCGAATTTCCTCAACAGGCGGCAGGGAAGGCGCGATCCGGATATTCCGGTCTCGCGGGTCCTTTTTGTATGGGAACGTCGCTCCGGCAGACGTTAGCTTGACGCCGGCATCAGCGGCCATGTGTACCACTTTCTTGGCGCACCCGTCCATCATGTCAAGATTGACAAAGTATCCGCCGTTGGGCTGGCTCCATTCCGCGATGCTTGCATCCAACTCTGTCTCGAAAACATCCAACACCGCATCGAACTTGGGTTTCAAGATCGCGGCATGTTTCTCCATATGAGTGTGTATGCCTTCCACGTCTCCGAAAAACCGTACGTGGCGAAGTTGGTTTAGCTTGTCTGGTCCGATGGTTTGAACTGCCATCTGCTTTTTCACAAAGTCGATGTTCTTTTTGCTCCCTGCCATCATCGCCAGGCCCCCGCCCCCAAAAGATATCTTGGAGGTTGACCCAAACATAAAGACCCGTTCTGGATTCCCCGCCCGCTTGCAGGCATCGAGCATATTGCTCAATCTATCCGGCGTATCCGTCAGGTGATGAACGGCGTACGCATTATCCCAGAAAACACGGAAATCCTTTGCCTGCGTCTCCATATTCGCCAGACGTTCCACCACCTCATCAGAAAAGGTAACACCGGTGGGATTGCTGTACTTGGGCACACACCACATCCCCTTGACGCTCTCATCTTCCGCCACAATTTTCTCGACGGCGTCCATATCCGGCCCATCCGCTCCAATTGGAACAGAGATCATTTCGATGCCCAAACACTCGCAGATGGAGAAATGACGGTCGTATCCAGGAGCGGGGCACACAAACTTGACGGTGGGCAGTTCTCCCCACGGCACATCGCTATCCACTACCCCAAAAACCATCGCTCGTATGATTGTGTCGTACATCATGTTGAGGCTGGCGTTCCCCCCAATAATGATTTCGTCCGGTTCAACCTCCAGATATTGGGCAAACAGGTGCTTTGCCTCGGGGATTCCGTCCAAGCCACCATAATTCCGGCAGTCTAGGCCATCTTGGGCCCGGTAACTTTGCCCGTCAACGCAAGTCAACATGTCCGCTGCCAGGTCCAATTGTTCGGGAGAAGGCTTCCCCCGAGTCATGTCTATTTGCATGTTTCGCGACTGAAACCCCTCATAACGCGCCATCAACTCTGATCGACGCTCCTCAAGCTCATGCGAGTTGAGGTCTTTGAAATTAGTCATGTTTATTTATTATCCTTTATAAAATTTTTTTGAACATTTTTTGATGACACGGATTTCACAGGTCTTTATGATCACAAGAAATCTGTGTTTATCTGTGTCCAGCCAAGTACCCCTTGTCTTTTAACAGTTCGGCACTCAAGATCGCGCCACCGGCTGCTCCGCGAACCGTGTTGTGCGATAGAGCGACGAACCGGTAATCCATCACCGGGCATTCACGCAAGCGCCCGACAGTCACGGCCATACCATTGCCAGCGTCCCGATCTTTGCGGGGTTGAGGGCGGTCCTTTTCCCGTCGATAAATGATAGGCAGTTGCGGTGCAGAGGGCAAACCCAATTCCTGCGGTTCCGCGCTGAATCCTTCCCAGATCGCAATGATCTCATCCAGTGTTGGCTTGTCCGACGCAAACTTGAGGCTAACGCAGGCGGTATGACCATCAATGACGGGAACACGGTTACAGTGGGCCGAGATATGGATCGAGTCACCATAGACAAACTCGCCATTCTCAATAGTCGCCAATATCTTGAGCGGTTCCTGCTCAGTTTTCTCCTCCTCGCTCGGTATAAAAGGGACGACGTTGTCAATCATATCAATCGACGCCGGGCCAGGGTAACCCCCTCCAGACACCCCTTGAAGCGTAGCCACGATCAAGCTCTCAACAGGATACCCAGCCTCCATCAAAGCGTAGACAGGAGTCAAATAGCTCTGCAAGCTGCAATTCGGTTTCACCGCGATCAAGCCCTTGTCCCAACCGTGATTTTCCCGCTGAAATGGAATAATGTCAGTGTGACCAGGATTAATCTCGGGAATGAACATTGGGACGTCTTTCGTGCTGCGGTGCGCCGAGTTGTTGGAAACGACCGGGATGCCGTTGTCCGCGTACTTGACCTCAAGCTCACGCACGGCCTGTTTGTCCATCCCGACAGCCGAAAACACCAAATCGCATTTGGCCTTTGCCTCTTCCACGTTACTCGCATTGCCAACGATCAAGTCTGCAACCGCCTCTGGAATCTCTTCATCCATCAGCCAGCGCCCAGCCACAGCTTGCGAATATTTTTTACCTTTGGATCTAGGGGACGCAGCGACGTGCGTAACCTGAAACCACGGGTGATCTCTCAACAGCCGCAAATAGTTTTGCCCAACCATACCTGTCGCACCAATGACGCCCACTCTTGTCTTTTCCATATGATTCCCTCCTCCTTGTCTTGATTCCTCAGTCTGAGATAGAAACCCTATCCACCATCGATAATCACTTGATGAATCTGTCGCACCGCGTCGGCGGCGGCATCAGCCGAGATCACAAAGGAAACACTGCACTCGGACGAACCTTGAGCGATGGCAATGACGTTGATGTCGCCCTGCCCCAACGCGCCAAAGATGCGGGCCGAGACGCCCGGCGTGCCCCGCATCCCAGCACCCACGGCGGTCACGATCACCACGTCGTCCAATGACCAGACCCGGTCCACGTCTCGGCGGGCCAGTTCCAGGGCCATCTCTTGCTCAATGGCCTGAATCACTGGCTCCACGGTCTCTGTGGGGATGACAAAGCAGATGGACTGCTCTGACGACGCTTGGGAGATCATCAACACGTTGGCTCCCTGGCTAGCGACAGCGGCAAAGGTGCGGGCTGCGATACCGGGGACGCCCATCATCCCACGCCCCTCGACCGCCACCATGCTCAAGCCCTTGATCGCAGTGACCGCTTTGACAGTGCCAAGCGTATTCTCCGGCTCACACACAATACGGGTTCCCGGATACGTAGGGTTAAAAGTATTTTTGACCCACAGCGGAATGCCGCGCTCGACGACGGGCCGAATGGTCCGAGGATGCAGCACTTTGGCCCCAAAATAAGCCAACTCGCCCACCTCGCCGTACGAGAGCACGGGAATCACTTGGGCGTCGGGCACGATGCGAGGGTCGGCCGTCATCACGCCATCCACGTCGGTCCAGGTCCAGACCTCGTCGGCGTCCAGGCAGGTGCCCACGATGGCGGCACTATAGTCACTGCCTCCCCGGCCCAACGTCGTCGTCACGCCCTCCTCGGTGGCCCCAAAGAAACCGGTCACGATAGGAATAGTGCCATCGTCCAACAGCGGGACCAATCGGATAGAAATTCGGGCGCGAGTGGCGTCCATCATTGGCGCAGCATTCTGAAAAGTATCGTCGGTGACGATCAACTCGGTAGCGTCCACGGCCTCGCTGCGAGCGCCCTTTTGCCGGAGCAGGGCCGCCAGCGTGCGGGCGTTGATCCGTTCGCCCAGCGAAGTGACGGCGTCCATCGCGCGCGGAGTGACCTCGCCCAGAATGTGGATGCTGCGGCAAAAGGCCGCAAACTCGTCCAGATACTCGTCCACCGTAGTCAACAGTTGCGTACGCTCGCCGTTTGGTGACAACAACGTATCCACGGCCCGATAATGGCACGCCCGTAAATCGGTAACAATGGCCCGGTACGTCTGGTCATCGCCAGAGGCAGCGGTCAACGCGCCACGAGTCAGGGCATCGGTCACACCACTCATCGCCGAGACGACCACAGTCAAACGATCCCAATTCTGTGCTTGTTCCAATGCAATGTTGGCAGCCTGTGCAAGCGCCTCAGCACTGCCAACTGATGTACCACCAAATTTCATCACCAATGTGCTCATAATCATTCCCCTCTATTCAATCCACAGATTTCTCTCCAGGTCCTCCCAAAGCTCGATTTTCATGTTCCTATGATCAAAGACGCCCATATAGTAGGGGTCGTGCTTTTTGTATTCCTCATACGGCCCCAGATAATCACCACGCCGCTTTTTGTACGCCTCGAAATCCGCCAGACTGTCGTACTCCCAGATGATAAAGTGCCGGCCCGATTCCTCGCCTGCTATGGTCTTGGCAAAATAGCGCACGCTTTTCCATTCCGGGAACAGCTCTCGATGATCGTTGACCCACTGAAGCCAGCCGCGCATCGCTTCTGTATGCTCTTTTTCTTTTCCTTCACTGACAAGCCAGCTTTCCATTTCAAATACTGCCATAATCCACTCTCCATAAATTCAATTACTTTGTCGTGCCAACTTGATGATATCACCCAACACACCAGCAGCAGTGACCTCTGGGCCAGCACCCGGACCCGAAAGAACCAACGGTATCTGGTTATAGCGCGCGGTGTGCAGCGCAATATAGTTTGCCGGGCCACGCAGCGCACCCAGCGGGCCGTCACGATCCACGGCGAGCAACCCCACCATGCCACCCTCAGGACTGACCTGCGCCACATAACGCAGCACCTTGCCCTCGCTCTGTGCCTCGTCCACACGAGCAGCGTACTCTGCATCCAGTGAAGGAGTAGCCGCCATAAATTCTTCTACTGGAATTCCCGCCAGGGTTTGAGAATACAAAGGTTCGATGGTCAAATCAGACGCTTCCAGCGACCAGCCAGCGGTGCGAGCCAGGATGAGGGCTTTGCGGGCCACGTCCTTGCCGCTCAGATCGTCGCGTGGATCGGGCTCGGTGTAGCCCAGCGCCTTGGCTTGCTCCACAGCGTCAGAATACGAGACGCCCTTCTCCAGTTCAGCACACAAATAACCCAACGTGCCGCTCAAACAACCTTCGATGTGGGTGACCTGGTCACCGGTATCGAGCAAATAGCGCAACGTGTCGATCACAGGCAGTCCTGCCCCGACGGTACACTCGTAGCGCAAGTTTGGATACTCGAAAAACGCCTTTGCCATCTTCCAATCCATAGCCAGAGGAATCTTGTTCGCCAGCACCAAGCCGGATTCTGCCTCTATCGCTGCCAACAGCGTGGGTGCTGTCTTGGGAGTGGCAGTCATATCGGCCAGGATCGCGCCGGGCCGTAACGCCTCTCCCACCACGCTCAAAGGTTGTATGCCCGACACGTCTTGTAACAAGCCGCCATCGGTAACGACCTTGAGCGCGACTTGCAGCGTCTCTTTGGACAAGCCACCCGGATCGCTCAGAGCTCCACTCACGTCGGCCAGCGCGATGGGCACAATCCGCAGCCCAGTGCGACGCGCTACCGTGTCACTGCAATCAAGAACTTGTTTTAGCAACGTCCCGCCAATGTTGCCCACACCTAGAAAAATAATGGAGACTTGTTTTGTTGTTGTCATATTGCAAACCCTCCTCCTAGCAAACGGGCGTGTACTTTTTTGCGTCCATCGCCCATAAACACAAAAAACCCCATGCCTTGGGGCGCAGGGGATTTTCCACGTGGTTCCACCCAAGTTCTACAGCGGATTAGGAAATAAACGGATTGCTGTAGCGCTCTGTGGCTGTAACGGGCCTTCCCGGAGTTCCATACTCTCACACAACTGTGATTTGAGGAACTCACTCCCGGGCGGTTTTCCCATCTGTCCGGTCGAGGAGGCTTTCAGCCAGTGACCTCCTCTCTCTTGGACCTTTCCCAAATGGTACTCGTCCCGGTCAACGCTTTGCTCAATATTGGGCGCGATTATACCATCACTTGGGAATTTGGCAAACGTTCCGGTTTATGGTAGGATGGACGCGATATGAAAACACACTATCACTTTAAAGAAATCGAACACACTGCCGATATCGCCATCCGCATTCGAGGGCAAGAGCTGACTGAGCTATTCGCCAACGCTGCCTACGGGATGGCCTGCCAGTTGGCCGACCCCGACGCAGTGAACCCAACCAACGAACACCAGGTCGAACTGAACGCCTATGACACCGAGACGCTGCTGGTAAGCTGGCTCGAAGAGTTGCTCTACCTGGGCGAGCGAGAGGAATGTGTCTTTGTCGATTTCAATATTCACCAAGTCACCCCAACCCAATTGCGGGCCGTTGTCCGAGGCGGACCGGTGGAGGAACACGGAGCGCATATCAAGGCGGTCACATTCAACGAGTTGGAGATTGTACACACTGACACTGGCTACGAAACCACCGTTGTATTCGACGTATAAGTGCAAAGTGTAAAGGGAGAAAAAAGATGGCACGCAGGCGAAAGCAACAATCGAAACCAAAGCAAGGGCGGGAACAAAGACAGACAGAGAGAATAGCGCAGAAACAAGACTTTCAGCGGGTAGACGAGCATACCTGGGAATTGCCCCAGGACTTTCGGGACGATATGCGCGTCCCGGCGCGCTTGTTCGGCGACGAGAAACTCTTTGACGCCGCCTTTCGCGACCGCACGGTGCGACAACTGACCAACGTCGCGACACTGCCGGGCATCATTAAACACGCGATGGCGATGCCAGATTTCCACCAGGGCTATGGTTTTCCTATCGGCGGCGTGGCGGCCATACGGCAGGACACGGGCGTCATCTCTCCTGGCGGTGTCGGGTACGATATCAACTGCGGCGTCCGACTCTTGGGCACACATATGGAACAAGAACAAGTTGCGCCGTACCTACAAGACCTCACGGCAAATCTCTATCGCGCCTGCCCCAGCGGCGTGGGCGGCAAAGGGCGCGAGCGAGTCTCTGAACGAGAACTGAACGAGTTGGTGACACAGGGTGCAAAGTGGGCACTGAAAAAGGGGCTGGCGCGGCAAAAAGACGTGGCGCACACGGAAGAACAAGGCTGCCTGACCGGAGCCGATCCCAGCCAATTGAGCGCCCGAGCCAAAGAACGCGGGCGTCCTCAGGTCGGCTCGTTGGGCGCAGGGAACCACTTTTTGGAAATAGATGTGATTGAAGAGATCTACGATCCAAAAGTGGCGGACGCCTTTGGCCTGTGGAAAAATCAGATCGTGGTGCAGATTCACTGTGGATCGCGGGGCTTTGGCCACCAGGTCTGCAGCGATTACGTAAAGCAACTGCAACCGGCAGTACACAAGTACAACATCAAACTGCCAGACAGGGAACTGGTCTGCGCGCCCATCAACTCGCCCGAGGGTCAAGCCTACTATGGGGCCATGGCGTGCGCCGTCAACTATGCCTTTGTCAACCGCCAAGTACTGGCGATGGGCGTGCGCGAGGCATTTGAGCAGGTGATGGCCGGCAAAGTAAAGAATTTTGATCTGTTCCAAGTCTATGACGTGTGCCACAATATCGCCAAGTTCGAGGATCACCTTGTGGATGGAGAACAAATGCGGTTATGCGTACACCGCAAGGGAGCCACCCGCGCCTTTGGACCCGGTCACCCCGGTGTGCCCACCGACTATCGCGACGTGGGGCAGCCGGTGCTGGTGCCCGGATCGATGGGCACCGCATCCTACGTACTAGTGGGTACACAAAAAGCGATGGAATTGACTTTTGGCTCGAGCTGCCACGGAGCCGGACGCACGATGAGTCGCAGCAAGGCCCGAAAAACAATCTGGGGCAGCGATCTGAGACAAGAACTAGAGGGACAGGGAATCGTCGTCCGCGCCGGGAGCAACAAGGGACTGGCTGAGGAAGCGCCAGCCGCTTATAAGGACGTCAGCCGCGTGGTCGAGGTGGTGCACGGTGCCGGCATCGCTCAAAAGGTAGCCCTCATGCGGCCGTTGGCTGTGGTCAAAGGATAGTGTCGATGGAACCTGCGCCACACAGGTGATCGGTGCGAGAAGCCGCTGTCAAGGATGCCCCGATCATCCTACAATGGTTCGGGGCGCTCGGCTTTTTTCGCTCATGTTAAATCAAAATCATTCCAACACAAAAGAAACTCGATCCCCAACAAACCGGCGTGAACGCAATCTACTCTTGATCGCCGCGGCCTTTCTCCTCGTCGGTACTCTGACCCTCTCCGTCAGCAATCTGGCGTTAGACATTGGGTATTTGGCATTGGGCATTCTTGCCTTTACCACTTCATTCGCCGCGGCCCACATTTTTTTGAATCGCTACCTCCCCCATCGTGACCCACTCTTGTTGCCCGTCGCAGCGCTGCTGACCAGTTGGGGAATTCTGCTCATCGGACGGCTGGCGATCAACTTTTTTATGCGCCAAGCCATTTGGCTGCTCATCTCTACCGCACTACTCTTGATCGTCGTCTGGTTCAGCCGTGACCTGCGCTGGCTGCGACGGTTCCGCTACACGTGGCTCTTTGGAGGATTGGCGCTGTTGGCGACGACGCTCATCCTCGGCGTCAACCCCTCCGGCTATGGCTTGCGCCTTTGGCTGGGAATCAGTGGCATTTACTTTCAACCCTCCGAGTTACTGAAACTCTTGATGATCGTCTATATGGCCTCTTACCTAGCTGAAAGAAGAGAATTGCTCATTTCAGAAAGATGGCAAGTTTGGCGTTGGCAACTCCCGCCACTAGCTTATGTGGGTCCGCTCCTGGCGATGCTGGGACTGGCAGTCGTTCTACTAGCCTGGCAACAAGACCTGGGCGCGGCCATGTTGTTCTTTTTCACGTTCCTGGCCATGCTCTATCTGGCAACCAATCAATGGAAATACGTCTTGATCGGGCTCGTACTCTTTGCCATCGTGGGAGTGATCGGCTACCAATTCTCCAGCCGAGTAGCGCTGCGAATTGACGGCTGGATCAACCCCTGGCCCGATGCCGCCGACCGTACCTTTCAGATCGTGCAAAGCTTGCTCGCCTTTGGTGCCGGGGGTATTTTTGGACGTGGGTTGGGATTAGGCGACCCGACCTACATCCCCGCCGTACACACCGATTTTGTCTTTGCCGCCACCGGAGAAGAGTTTGGACTGGCTGGAACGCTGGTCATCGTCGCACTGTATGGCGTGTTGTTGCTGCGTGGTTTTCGTACCGCAGCCCGTGCCCCCCGTCTTTTTGAACGCTTTCTGGCCGCGGGGCTGACGTCCGGGTTGGTCATCCAAGCCTGGGTCATTATGGCCGGTAACGCCAAACTGGCCCCCATCGCGGGCGTCACCCTCCCCTTTATCTCTTATGGCGGCAGTTCTCTGCTGACCAATTTCATTGCCCTCGCTCTCCTTCTCCGCATATCCAATTCAACAAATACTCAGCAACCAAGCAGACAACCCAGCAACAAATCTCTTCACCACCTGGCCCACGTCCTTTCTCTAGGCTTGGCTCTCCTGGCAGCGGTGTGTGGGTACTGGGCAGTCGCGCGCGCCGAATACCTGCGTACCCGCAACGACAACCCTCGCCGCGTCCTCTACGAACAGCGCGTCGTACGGGGGCGCATCCTGGATCGAGATGGTATCGTGCTGGCCGACGTAGATATCGCCCAAGACGGCACCGTCACGCGCCGCTACTCTGTACCGGAGGCCGTGCCCCCCGTGGGCTATGCCAGCCTGCGCTACGGCACCGGCGGAATTGAGGCAACCTTTGATGCCGAACTGCGGGGTGAGGCGGACCAGAGCCCTTGGCAAATCGCGTGGGGAGAACTACTCCACCGCCCACCCCACGGCCGCGATGTGCGTTTGACGCTCGACGCCGCGTTGCAGGTCCAGGCCCAGCAGTCGTTAGGGGAGCAAGCCGGTGCTGTGGTGCTGCTCGATGCCGCCACCGGCGAGATTCTGGCGATGGCATCAAACCCAACTTTTGATCCAGAACAATTGAACGAAATGTGGGGAGCATTGAGCAAAGACCCACGCGCGCCACTGGTCAACCGCGCCACGCAGGGACTTTACCAGCCAGGGGCCGCTCTCCAAACCATCATTCTGGCCGAAGCGTTGCACGACAATCTGGTCGACCTCACCGCCCCCACCTACGACGCCACGACAGCCGTTCTCTTTAATGGTACGACGTTGACATGCAGCGCGCCCGACCGCTTGCCATCAGACCGCTCCGAGCCGCACACATTAGCCGTCGCTTACGCCGCCGCCTGTCCTGCTCTTTTTGCAGACTTGGGTGCAGAGTTAAAAGCCGACGGCCTGGAAGAGGCGTTCGAGAGATGGGCACTCACCACCCCACCCCTCCTGGAAATCCCGACCGAGTCTGCCGATTGGTCCGACTGGGTCAAGCGAAATATCGAATCCCCCTCAACCACGGAGGTCCAGAGAGCCGAGGCCATCGGTCAAGGGCAGCTAACCGTGTCGCCATTGCAAATGGCATTGGTAGCAGGAACACTGGCCAACGCAGGCACAATGCCCACCCCACGACTGGTACTCTACATCCGAGCTGCTCATCAAGCAGCCGACACACAAGGAACGTGGCAAGAACAGCTCAGCACCGGAGAGTCTCGCGTCGTTCTCAGACCAGATGACGCCCGCGAGTTGCTCGCAGCCTGGCCTCGCTACCCAGATCACACGGGCCACATCGCCGGACACTGGGGCGTCGCCATCGCCGGCAAAGAACGGCCACCGCATGCCTGGTTCCTGGGTATAGCACCGGCAAACGCCCCCCGCTATGCTGTGGCGGTTCTCCTGGAACATGCTACGAATCCTCACCAAGCAGTAAAAGCCGGAAGCGAATTATTGGAAGCAATCAACAAATAAGGCTTTTCCAGTTTTTAACTCGTCCCAAAATTTACAGTGGAAAAGCTCAAGAAATTCCGTCATAATCTATCTTTTCAAGGTGTCGTTGACTGTATCACAAAATCTGTTTGGGAGATTTATTTCTCTGGAATTCTCCAATATCCTTGTTCCAGTTCATTTTGCATCTCTCAGCCATTGTGCTATACTTTTCCTAGCGTTACACCCTTTCAAGGACAAAAAATAGAGCGGTTTAGGTGACCTCCACCCGTTGGCGGCCTCCGCCCGTTAACCGCTATTGGTCGGATAACGTACAACTTGTGGTTACCCACCGACCTCAAGGTTTATTTTCGAGGCAAACTGGCAACTGATGAACAATCCAAACGAACAACTGACCGATCTAGAAATCCGTATCTTTCCCAGCGACGAATCTGCCGCTGGCTACCCCATCGAAATCACCTTGGGCGGTCAGCAAGAGTTCCCACGCGGACACCTGACCACCGACATCCTGCCCTGGACTCTCAGCGGCGATCTCGTAGCAGATGGACAACGGTTATTCGAGACGCTGTTTTCCGACAGTAAATTGCGCAGCGCCTGGGACCGGGCGAGCGGACAAGCGACCCAACGCCGTATCCGATTGTGGATAGATCCAAACGCTGCCGAACTGCACGCCTTGCCATGGGAACTGTTGCACGAAGCAGACACCATGCTGGCAGCGAACGCGGATACACCATTCTCCCGTTACCTGCCCGTATCAAAAACCTGGGGCGGAGTGGTAGAAGAGCGTCCCATCCGCGTGCTGGCGGCGATTTCCAACCCGACGGACCTGGAAGACTTTTACAATCTACCTGCTCTCGACGTGAATGTGGAGCAATCAATTCTTGAAAAGGCATTTTTCTTGCTGGATGAAGACGAGATTCAGATGGACTTTTTCCCAGCGCCGGTGACGTTGGAACGGCTGGAAGAAAAGATGCAAGAAGGATACCACGTGCTCCACTATATTGGACACGGGATTTTTAACAAAAAACGGCAACGGGCCGCCCTCTATATGCAGGACGAAGAGGGCGATACTCAGGTGGTGCGCGACGAGGAATTTATCAACATGCTGGCGCGCCAACGAACACGAGTGCGACCACGATTGATCTTTTTGGCCGCGTGCCAGAGTGCAACGCGCTCGACGACAGACGCATTTCGGGGACTAGGCCCCAGTTTGGTCCAGGCGGGGGTTCCCGCCGTTGTGGCTATGCAAGATTTTCTGGCGATCAAGACAGCGCACAAATTGAGCATGGCATTTTACCGGCGATTGGCAGAACACGGACTAGTAGATTGCGCGTTGAACGAGGCGCGCAGCACATTGCTGACCACGAGGCAGTCAGACGCCGCCGTGCCCGTGCTATTTATGCGGCTCAAGTCTGGCCAGTTGTGGGAGAGTGAGACCGAAGAAACGGATACTTACCAAGAAGAAACAGGACCAAAAATCCCTCGCCCCCCAGAACCGATGCATCCGCCAGAGATGAGCAAGTTCGTGGGACGAGAGACAGAACTGGCCGTTCTGGAAGAAACACTAACCCAATCAAATCTGGCCATCATCACTGGGATGCCCGGTATGGGCCAGTCGGCGCTCGCATCAGCGCTGGCTCGCCGCATCAGCGATCCTGAAAAAATATTTTGGCACACATTCGACGACGGCGAAGGCATCACAGAGATCATCTGGAAGCTGGGTGGTTTTTTGTTCTGGAACGGACAGGAAGAGCTATGGCGCATGTTGCAAAGCGCCCAACAGAGCGGCGGTCAGCCGCCCCCTCCGTCGGTGATGTTTGATTACTTGTTCCAGATGGTGCATGGGCAAGGATATACGCTGTGCTTTGACGATTTCCATTTTATAGACAACGACCCGTTGCTGGGCGACTTTCTCGAACGGATGCACCCCACACTCCGGGCAGGCGATATGAGATTGATCATTACCTCCCATCGCCGCCCCTCGTTCGCGCAAAGTGACGAGGTCTATATGCTTGGCGGATTGAGCCTAGAAAACACAATTGAACTTTTTGTCCAGCGTGGCTTTTTGGACCCAACAGTCCAAGACAAGACATCGAAAAAAGAGATATACTCTACCCAAACGCTGTCCAAAATGAGCAGCTTGACGTCGGTCGAGTTCGTCACCAACCTTCATGCTCGGACTGGCGGCAATCCCCGTATTATCACACTGGCTACAGGTACGCTCAAAAACACCCCCAACCTGGTGCGATTTCTCCTGGGTCTATTTGCCAACGATAACATTGAGCGGTTCTTGATCAAAGAAATAGACGACAATTTAACAGAGGACGAGCGGGCCGTGATGGGCACTGTAGCCGTATTGAAATCCCCCAGCACGCGCGACGCCATCGAAGCCGTTCTGGATAAACAGAACGTTCGACGGACGCTGAATGATTTGGTTCAGCGCCATTTACTGAGCGTGAGCCAAGGTGAATCGGGGCGCGAGTACAGCATGAACACCATTGTGCGACAGTTCTATAACGACTCGTTGGGTCGACGCGAGCGGCGAGCAATGCATCGCCGAGCAGGAGAGTATTACGAAATTGAAGAGCCAGACGAACAGAGAGCGGCACGCCACTTTGAGTTGGCTGGGGAACACAAACGGGCGGCCCAGTTAGCCAAGCCCGATATTTGGACGCTGATCGATCATAAAGTCAAGCACAGCAACTAGACGCATCGGGCCTTTCCAAAAACAAGTGGTGGACAGCCCAGCAGCAGGGTCAATGAAAAGGAGTATTGCCCTATGAACAATAACAATCCCAACAAACATCCGGTCGACTTGGAAATCCGTATATTTGCCAGCGACGAGCTCGCTGCCGGATACCCGGTCGAAATCACCCTGGGCGGCCAACAAGAGTTCCCGCGTGGGCACCTCTCCACCGACGTTCTCCCCTGGACCTCTAGCGGCGACTCGGCAAGTGACGGGCAACAGTTACTAAATACCCTGCTCGCCGACAGTGCCCTGCGCAGCGCTTGGGCCGAGACTCGCGGCCAGGCTTCGCAGCGCCGCATCCGCTTGCGCATAGATACTGCCGCCGCCGAACTCCACGCCCTGCCATGGGAAGCGCTGCAAGAAGAGGCGGACGCAACGCGTCCGAGCGTCATGCTCTCCGCCCAAGTCGACACGCCATTCTCCCGCTATCTGCCCATCGCCCTGCCCTGGGGTGGGCCAGTCGAAGAACGCCCCATCCGTGCCCTCGTCATCATCTCTAATCCCGACGACATCGAGTCCAAATACAATCTATCGCCGGTCGACGTGGAAACGGAACAGGCCAATCTGAAATCCACCTTTGAGGCCATTGGCCCCGACGTCCTCCAAGTAGACTTTCTTCAAGCACCCATCACCCCGGAACGACTAGAGAACAAGCTCCGTGAGGGCGATGGCTATCACATCCTCCACTACCTCGGTCACGGCGCTTTTAGCGCCAGACGCGGCCAGGCCGTACTCTATCTCCAGGACGACGACGGAAACGCCCGCCTCCTGCCCGATCACGAACTCTCCAGTTTGTTAGCCCGCCAGGGTATCCAACCCCGGCTCGTCTTTTTGGCCGCCTGCCAAAGCGCCACCCGCTCGACCAACGACGCCTTTCTGGGAATGGCCCCTCGGCTCGTCTCTGTTGGCGTGCCCGCCGTCATTGCGATGCAGGATTTTGTCTCTATCGAATCGGCCCTCAAATTTGGCACCACGTTCTACCAGCGATTGTTGGAACATGGCCAAGTAGATCAAGCTGTCAACGAAGCCCGCTCCACCCTGCTGACCGCCGGACGACCCGACGCAGCCGTGCCCGTGCTTTTTATGCGCCTCAAATCCGGTCAATTATGGGGCGCTGAAGCTGACGCTCGCGGCCAAGTACTCGGAGCCAAGAACCCCCGCATCTTTTGGAAGGCACTGATCAAGAACATTCAGACCGGCAAATGCACGCCCATCGTCGGACCGCGCGTCCGGGGCCGGTGGATTCCAGCCCCATCAGAGATCGCCTGTGCCTGGGCCGACGAATACGAGTATCCCTTTTCGGATCAACACGATCTGACACGGGTACTCGAATACATCTCTGTCAGCCAGGGGGAAGACTATCCACGTTACGAACTGCTCGACACGATGAAGCAGATGTTTAATGAACGATTGTCAAAAGGGCTGAGGGCTGATGAGGAGTTTGATACCTTGTCCGAGTTGGTCCAAGCCATTGGGTGGGAGGAACTGACGGCTGATGACCCGAACGAAGTCCACAAGATGCTGGCTCGTCTCGACTTGCCTCTCTACCTAACCACCAACTATGACAATTTTTTGACCGCGGCGCTGTCAGCCCAGGAAAAGCAACCAGAGCGCGAAATCTGCGGCTGGAACGAAATGCTGGATGGCCTGCCGTCATTGTTCGAGGACGATCCAGAGTACGAACCAACGCCGGAGGCCCCCCTGGTCTATCACCTGTTCGGCAGCGAGGATGAGCCGGACGCGATGGTGCTGACCGAGGATGACCACCTCGATTTTTTGGTAAACATCTCGTCCGAGATGGAACGTATACCTAACTATATCTGGGCAGCACTGGCTAACAGTTCCCTAATGTTCCTGGGCTATGGCCTTAACGACTGGGGATTCCGTGTGATCATGCGGGGACTAGTGGCGACGCGGCAACGTCGCCGCAGAATCAAACACATCGGGGTACAGCTCGATCCTCGGGACGTGAGCGTGCTCGACGTGGAAGCAGCCAAGGTATTCCTGCAACAGTACTTTCAGAACGCTGAAATCAACGTCTTTTCGGGAAGTCTGGAACAGTTTATGGCCGAGCTGCGTGAATGGTGGGAAGAGGAGGCAGCCAGATGAAGAATAATCCATACGTCGGACCTCGTCCTTACGAGCGTACAGACCAAGGCAACTTTTACGGACGCAAGCGGGAGGCCCGCGACCTACTATCGCTGGTCTTGGCCGAGCGGATCGTACTCTTTTACGCTCCATCGGGCGCGGGCAAGACATCGCTGCTCAACGCCCAAGTCATCCCCGCGTTGGAGGAGGACGACTTTCGCGTGCTGCCAGCGACACGAGTGGGCAGCGATCTGCCGCCGAGGATTGATTCCCAAGATGTGGAAAACATCTTTGTCTTTAGTGCATTGATGGGGCTGGCCGGGGAAAAAGTGCCTGTGGAGACGTTGACCAGCCACACGATACTTTCTTTCCTGCGCCAATTCTGCCCGGAGGAAAAAGAGGGTACAGATGATACCCCGCCCATACTCATCCTGGATCAATTTGAAGAGATTTTGACCACGCATCGAGACCGATGGCAAGACGCGCGAGGGTTTTTTGAGCAGATGCGAAAAGCGCTGCGAGGAATGCCGTCATTGGGTGTGGTCTTTTCTATGCGCGAGGACTATGTGGCAGGGATGGACCCCTACGCATCGATACTGCCCCGCCGACTGCGGGCTCGCTTCCGTATGGAGCGACTGGACCGCCGGGGAGCGCTAGAGGCAATGAAAAAACCGGCTCAGAATGCGGGGTGTTCCTTCGATACCGGCGTGGCCGAAAGGCTGGTGGATGATCTACGCCGTATCAAGGTAGCACGAGACAGCACCCAGTCGCTCGACGATCAGGAATCGACAGTGTTGGGGCCTTTTGTCGAGCCGGTACAACTGCAAGTTGTGTGCAACCGGCTATGGGAGAATCTGCCAGAGCAAGAGGATAATATCATCCAACAGGAAGAAGTAGAAGAATTTGGCAACGTGGACCGGGCACTGACCGATTTTTACGAGAATGCCCTGACCCAGTGCGTGAAAGAGACGGACGTCGGTGAGCGCCAACTGCGCCGTTGGTTCGACGAGTACCTGATCACCCCGATGCAGACGCGCGGCCTGGTGTTGCGGGGCGAGTCTGAAACCAATGGTTTGCCCAACGAGGCTGTAGACGTGCTGAGCAATCGGCACCTGATTCGCGCCGATGTGCGGGCCGGAGCGCGATGGTACGAACTTTCCCACGACCGGATGGTGGACCCAATCATAGCATCAAACAGAGCGTGGAATGTGGCGCGAGAGACGCCACTGCGCATGACGGCCAAGCGCTGGCAAGAGACCAGAGATGATGATCTGGTATACCGAGACAAAGCTTTGGCAGAAGCCTTGATCTGGTCGAAAAGCCATCCAGACGAAGCAGAGCCTTACGAACTCGAGTTTCTGGAGGTCAGTCAAAAGGCTCAACGGGGGCGCAATCGGTCGCGTCTGCTACGCACGCTGGTGATCATCCTGATGGCAATCGGCATAGTGGTAACGGCCTGGTCAGCCTATGCTGCGGGGCGGGACAAAATAAGGGCACAGCAGGCCGAAGCGGCCGCCATAGCTGCACAGGACGAAGCAGAAATCAAACGACAGGAGGCAGAAGAGGCTTGGGCCCAAGCAGAGACCGATCGTCAGGCTGCCCAGACCGCGCAAACCGCCGCAGAGGAAAATCAACTTGAAGCAGAGCGCCAAGCCCGTCTCGCTCTTTCTGAACAGATGGCAGCACAGGCGCAGACCATTCTCGAAGAATCTCCCCAACGTAGCCTATTGCTTTCTCTAGAGGCATTGAACGTTACCCTGCAAGTGGGAGAATCGCGCGTCCCCGCTGCCGAAAACTCGCTGCGACAAGCCCTTTCGAGCGTGGGCAGCACGTTGTTGGTGGGACACGAAAAGGACGTGCGTGCAGTCAAGTTCAGTTCTGATGGTCAGTGGCTGGCAACGGCAAGTTCAGATGGCACGGTACGGTTGTGGCGAGTAGACGATCCAGACGACATAGTCGTGCTGCGCGGAGGCGAAGAGACCATCCAATCGCTGGCAGTCAGCTCTGATGGGCAGTGGCTGGCAACCGGAGACGAAGCCGGTACAATATCATTGTGGCGGATGGACGATCTGACAAAAGAGCCAATGACATTGGCAGAGCAGGATAGCCCTGTCTACGTTGTGGCGTTCAGCCCAGATGCTGGACAGTTGGCCGCGGGAAGAGAAGACGGTGTGGTGCAACTGTGGAAGATGGATGACCCGACAGCGGATCCGGTGATGGTAGAGGAAGTGGAAAACTCTATCAAGGCGATGGCGTTCAGTCCAGATGGGAGATGGCTGGCGGTCGGAGTCGATGACGGTACAGTGCAACTGTGGCAAGTGGATGAAGCAGAGGAAGGACCGGTGATCTTGGAGGGACACCAAGACGTCGTTGATCTGGTGATCTTTAGCCCGGATGGGCTCTGGTTGGCGACAGCGAGTTGGGACGGTTCGGCGCGGCTGTGGGATGCTTCTCAAATATTTGATCCAAGGATAGACGAAACAGACGTCGACTCGGTGGAACTTGAGCATTTTGGAATGGTTCGGGCGATGGCATTTAGCTCGGACGGGCGCCGGTTGGCAACAGGGGGTGACGATCGTATGGTGCGGATGTGGGACTTTTCAATGATGTCTGGCGACGAGTCTCCTCTCCCAACGGAATCTGACGAAGAATCTCCTCCCCCAAGAGAATCTGACGAAGAATCTCTCCCCTTAACAGAATCCAGTACAGGGGAAAATCTCCAATTTCCTCCACCAGATATTCGATATGGGCATGAGGAGTCTATTGAGACGATCGCGTTCGACCCAGACGGACACTGGCTGGCGACGGGGAGTTTGGATCGCACGGTGCGGCTGTGGATGGTGGAGAATCCAGGGGCTGAGGCAGTGGTGTTGCGCGGGCACGAAGCTCCTGTCAGTACAGTAGCGTTCAGTCCCGATGGATACTGGCTGGCAACGGGGGGCAATGACAAGACCGCCAATTTGTGGGAAATGGACAATCTATCACCGGAACCGGCGGTCCTGCGCGGACACGAGGAGCATATCAACGCTGTGGCATTCAGCCCAGATGGACGCTGGCTGGCGACGGGAGGCAGTGACCGCAGAATAGATCTGTGGGATATGAGTGATCCAAAAGTCGATCCGATTGTGCTATCCGGCGATGAGTGGGATGTCAACGCGGTGGAATTCAGCCCAGATGGACTGTGGCTAGTGGCTGGAAGCCGGGATGGAGCAGCACGGTTGTGGGGCGTTTCTGCTCTGGTTGAGACAGGGGAAAGCGACCCGGTGGCAGAGTTGGAGGTGTCCCGAGAAGATGACATTGCCGCGGTATCTGTGGCGTTCAGCTCCGGCAGCGACCGGCTGGTGGTATGGAGTGATGATGTTGTAGCAAGGTTATGGGACATGAGCGACCTGGCGGCAGAGCCGGTGGAACTGCGCGGGCATACCGATGCCATCCATGCTGCGGCGTTCAGTCCAGATGGACGTTGGCTGGCCACAGGGGATCTAGGTGGCGAGGCGCGATTGTGGGATTTGAATGACTTGACAGCAAATCCTACAATCCTAGCCTGGCACGAAGATATGATCACCGCTATGGCGTTTAGCCCAGATGGGCGCTGGTTGGCGACGGCGAGTCAGGGTAGCGCAATGCTATGGAATTTGGAGGACCCAGCAGAAGAATCAATGGAACTGTACGGGTATAAATCTTTCATCGCCCAAATTGCGTTCAGCCTGGATGGACGCTGGCTAGCACTGGGGGGGTATAGCCGCACAGTGCATTTGTGGGATATGAACGATCTGGAAAAGGGGTCGGTGACATTGGCTGGGCACGAGTCACCCGTCACCGCTATCGCGTTCAATTCGGACGGGAGTTGGCTGGCCACAGGCAGCACTGACCACACAGCGCGCCTGTGGGATATGAGCGATCCGAGCACGGATCCAGTGGTGCTGTCCGGGCATGAAAACAGTGTCGAGTCTGTAGCATTTAGCCCAGACGGGCGCTGGCTGGCCACGGGGAGTAGGGATAACACAGTACGGCTGTGGACGTTATCGCTCGATGAATTGATCGAATTGTCCTGCCTCTCGGCGGGCCGAAACTTGACGTATGAAGAGTGGCAGTGGTATGTCCGCCAAGGCAATGAACTGTATCAAAAGACATGCGACAGTTTACCCGTCTCTTCTACCGCCATTGATGAGGCTATCTCCCAAGCCGAGGACTCGGCGGTGGCAGGAAATACAGATACCGCATCCCTGATGTACGAACAGGCACAGCAATGGGCAGACGAAATCAGTGTTGCCTGGTACCATTACGAGGTCTGCTGGTCTGGAAGTGTTTACGGATTTGCCCAAGTCGTCATAACCTCCTGCGACCGTGCAGTCGAGTTGGAACCAGAGGAACAGGTTCATTATTACAGTCGGGGGCTGGCCCGCGCATTGACCGGCGATTATGCAGGAGCCGCTGAGGACCTGAGCACTGCCCTAACACAATGGGAAGAAGAAGAGGAAGAAGGATTCAATCCAGAGGAATTCCAAGACTGGATTGCCACATTGGAAACAGGCCAAAATCCCTTTACCAAAGAGGCGTTGGAAACATTGAGGTGAGCGACCGTTTCACTGCCGGACGCTTTTTTACCAAACGGTAATCAGAGTCAGTGGATTATGCGTACCGCAGACGGTCCGAGGATTGGCGGATACTGTCTAATAAATCCGCTGACTCTTGTGTTTTTGCGTGAAATCCGTGGCGAAATGACAAATACCCAGTAGAAAGTATAATTTGGAAGGTTTTTGGAAGGTTAACGACCCATTTTGTAAGGCGATTGGAAGGTCGAGGGAGTATAATATTGAGAGGGCGGTAACGAATACCACGCAAAAAGCTGCCAACCTGACTGCAACGACAAACATATAGCAGCATCCCAGCTTTGTATTTCATTGCCGGATACTTTTCCTGGGGTCATAATAAAACAATTCGGCCTTGAACCAAAGGGGTTGGTAGCAAACAACAATGCAAAGATATGGATGATTGGAAAGCAAATCACCATTAAAAACAGCAAGCTTCCCCAGGTTTCGGAAGATCCGAAGGGGCGGGGAACGCTGGGAGGCAATGATGAAGAATAACCCATACATCGGACCACGGCCATATCGCCGTGAAGATCAAGACAATTTTCACGGACGTAATCGCGAAGCGCGCGATCTACTGGCCAAGATCATAGCCGAGCGAGTCGTACTCTTTTATGCCCAGTCGGGCGCGGGCAAATCCTCCCTGATCAACGCCAAAGTCATACCGGCATTAGAGGAAAAAGAAGGATTCCACGTGCTGCCCAAGGCCCGGGTGGGGAGTGAACGTCCACCAGGAATCGATCCGGCAGACGTGGACAATATCTTTATCTTTAGCGTGATGTTGACATTATCCGGAGAGGACGTGGATCCCCAAACATTATTGGGACATACCTTGACCTCTTTTCTGGAAACCTACTCGTCAGAAATATCCCTTCCCGAAGAAGAAGAAGAAGAAGAAGAAGACTCCTCACCTATACCATTGTTCCTGATCATTGACCAATTCGAGGAACTTTTCACCGCACACCGAGAGCGGTGGCAAGAAGCGCGGGTCTTTTTTCTCCAGGTGCGCCATGCCCTGGAAACGTTGCCAAACCTGGGAATCGTGTTTTCTATGCGTGAAGACTATATGGCGGCGTTGGATCCTTATGCCCCCCTCCTGCCACGGCGCCTGCGGGCGCGCTTTCGCATGGAGCGATTGGGGCCAGAGGGCGCGCTAGAAGCAGTGGTTAAACCGGCAATCAATGCGGGCTGTGTCTACGATCCGGGCGTCGCCGAGCATATGGTGGACGATATGCGACGGATCAAGGTGCAACACCTAAACAAAGCGTGCGAGGTAGAAGAACAATATATCCCCGGCCCACACATCGAGCCAGTACAACTACAGGTCATTTGCAGCCAATTGTGGGACAACCTGCCAGAACAGGACGATTACGCTATCCAGTGGGAAGAGGTCAAGCAATATGGAGATATTGACCGCGCGCTGACCGACTTTTACGAGAGCGCGGTCACAGTCGCCGTAGATCAAAGCAACGTGCGCGAGCGCGACATCCGGTGGTGGTTCGCCGACCAATTAATCACGCCGATGGAAACACGAGGCATTGTGTTGCGGGGGCAAGAAAAGACCGCCGATCTGCCAAACGCGGCAGTTGACGTGCTAGAGCAACGGCGCATCATTCGTGCCGATGTACGAGCCGGTACACGCTGGTACGAGATCTGTCACGACCGGTTGGTGGATCCCATCATTGCCTCGAACAATGCGTGGGAAACTGCTCGGGAAACACCATTGCGGACAGCTGCACGCAGTTGGCAAGAGACAGGGAACGCCTCATTACTCTACCGTTCTGAGGCATTGACAGAAGCCATCCAATGGACCGAGAGTAACCCCGACGAAGTAGAAGACTATGAAACCAAGTTCTTGGAGGCCAGCCAACGCGCCAGAGAAGAGCGATTTCAAGCACGGCGGCGACGGGTGATTATGATGGGATTGTTGGTTGTGGGACTGGTCGTTATGACCGGGTTGACAGTCTTTGCCTTTGTCCAGCGATCTACCGCTCGAAAGCTGGCCGAAATCGCCACCAGGAATCATCTAGCCAGTGAGGCCAGCACGGTTTGGGACAATACGGGCATCGGCACAATGCGCAGCATGTTGTTGGCCAGGGAATCCCTAAACCGTGGTTTCACACTAGATGCGCACCAGGCATTGGTTCAAGGCATAAGCCTGCTCGCGCCTGCTGTATCAGGGGTGGAACATGCCGATATGGCAACAACAATCGCCTTTAGCCCAGACGGACAATGGGCTGCATCAGGAAGCGCCGATCAGACTGTGCAACTGTGGAACGTTATGACGGGAAAATCCGGCCCGCAGTTAGAGCACACGAGCGAGGTATTGGACGTTGCCTTTAGTTCTGATGGACGCTGGTTGGTGTCGGGAAGTCAAGATGGTGTTGCGCAAGTGTGGGATATTGCGGAGGCCATTGATACAGGTGCACAAACAGCACAACAGGTCGCGCAGATGGCGTACGACGCCTCTGTACCCATCGTGACGTTTAGCCCTGACGGACAATGGGTTGCGTCGGCCGCGAGCGATGGCACGATGCAAGTGTTGGAAACGAGCAACTGGCAGCAAGTAACCCAGATTGGGGATGAACAAGCGGCAACAATTTACGGAATGACCTTTTGCCCTAATGGACAATGGCTGGTATCAGGAAACAAAGCCGGTCAAGTACAAGTCTGGGAAATACCAACGGGAAACCTGCTGGCCGAGATGGCACACGAAGAGGGGTATCGGGTCTGGTCGGTAGTGTGCAGCCTCGACAACCAATGGATTGTGTCAGGCAGCAGTGACCGGACTGTACGCATTTGGGAAACCAGCACTTGGAGTGAAAAGATCCAAATGATCTATAAAAAAGATGTCTGGATGGTGGCACTCAGCCCCGATGGTCGCCGTGTGGCGGCCGGAGGCGATGACGACACAGCGATGGTCTGGGATACACAAACAGGCAGAGTGGTGGCCAAGGTCAGACACGAAGGCGTCGTAGGTTTGGTAACGTTCAGTCCCGATGGACAATGGATTGCATCGGCGGGCGGCGACGGCACTGTACGAGTGTGGAATGCCGAGACAGGTCAAGAAATGGCGCGAGGAGTTCACGAAGGAACAGTATGGGACATCGAATTCAGCCCCAATGGCCTGTGGGTGATCTCGGCCGATCATCATGGCATTGCCAAGGTCTGGAATATCTGGGCGCGGGGAATGGCGTGGTCAGAACACACAGACAACATACGGGACGTCGAGTTCAGCCCGCATGGTGGCTGGGTCGCTTCAGCAAGCGCCGATGGCATCGTGCGAGTTTGGGAAGCAGCGACGGGACGTGAGGTATCCCAAATCGTGCACGAAGAGCATATCAAGACCGGGGGAGATGGAATGGTCATCGCCTTTGGCCCCCGCGCGCCTGAACAGTTGATCGCTTCGGCTGGTGAGGACGGCGCGATTTTGGTTTGGAATGTAAACACGGGGCAAGAGGTAGCCTTACTTCAACATGAAAAGCGAGTGCGAGCACTGGCATTCAGCCCCGATGGCCATTGGCTACTATCAGGCAGCAAGGACAAAACCGCGCAGGTTTGGGAGATCCAAACCGGACGAAAAATCGCACAGATATCACACACGGACAATGTCAATTCCGTTGCATTTAGCCCAGATGGACGATGGGCAGCGTCGGGTAGTGCCGACAACACCGTGTTAGTTTGGGAAGCAGCCACCGGGAAACTAGCGGTACAGGTACTGCACGATGATCAAGTATGGGAAGTAAAGTTCAGCCCAGACGGCTGCTGGCTGGCGACAGGCAGCAACGATGGCACGGTGCGGGCGTGGGATATTTCGACCGCGCTTGACACAGGAGCAATCACTGCGGCACAAGTCGCCACAATGCCCTTTGATGGGTGGATGGACACGATGGACTTTAGCCCAGATGGTCATTTGCTGGCATTTGGCGGAGGCCGATACAGCCGCTGGAATGCCGGATCTGGTGAAATACAAGTGTGGGATACATCGTCCTGGGAACTGGTGTTCCGAAAACCACAAGAGGGATGGGTGCGAGACGTAGCGTTCGGCCCCGACAGCCAGTGGCTGGTATCGGGTGGATATGATGGCACGGCGCGGGTCTGGAATTCGGAAACCGGGGAAATGGTAGCTCTAATGAACCACAGGCCACGCGTGTACGCCGTAGATTTTGGTCCCGATGGGCGCTGGATCGTCTCTGGCGGTACAGATGACAACGCACGGGTATGGCTATGGCGACCGGAAGATTTGATGGAAGCCGCGTGCGCCCGCCTGCCCCGCAACTTTACCCCTATCGAGTGGGATATGTATCTTGGCCACGAGAGTGACGAACCCTATGGAGCCACTTGCCCCAACCTGCCACTGTTAGAAGAGTAGCAAATATAGAGGTAAACGATGAAAAAAACTATCGTACTCGTAACCATATTGTCGTTGATGCTGTTATCAATCAGCAACGTCAGTGCAGATACACCTGTCCCACCGGGACAAGTATACGTTGTAGAACCAGGCGATTGGTTGAGCAAACTGGCCACAGAATTCTACGACGATGCGCAGAGTTGGCCCGCCATCGTGAATGCCACGAACGCCAAAGCCGCCACAGACAACAACTTTGCCACAATTGCGAATCCCGACCTAGTACGAGCCGGACAAAGGTTGTGGATTCCGACAGACGCAGCCTATACATCAACGGCGGCTCCAGTCTCGACGAATGGAACATCCACGGCCGCAAGTATGAGCATGACGTCCGGGGAACAAAACACTGTCCGTTATTTCAACACAGTTCGCGAGAGCTCCCCCCTCCTCACCAGCTTTTTGACCCAAATGCCCAAGGGAGGTGATCTGCACATCCACCTATCTGGCTCAATTTACGCCGAAAACTACATCGAGTGGGCCGCCGAGGATGGGTTGTGTATCGACGAGACAACGATGGTCGTATCGGCCGAATCGTGTGCTGAGGACGGGCGGCCTGCCAGCGAGGCATTGACAGACAGTGTGTTCCATCGAGAAATCGTCGACGCCTGGTCGATGCGCAATTGGGAACTTTCGGGGCAAAGCGGGCACGATCATTTCTTTGATACGTTTGGCGAGTATGGCGATGCCAAAGACGCCCGAATCCCCGATATGTTTGCCCAAGTGATGACACGCGCTGCGACAGAACACGTGAGTTACCTCGAAATTATGGTAACGCTCACCACCTATCGCCCACGCGAGATCGTCGCGCAAGTCGGGTGGAGCGATGACTGGCCTGCAGTGCGGGATGCCATGCTGGCAAACGGTCTGCCAGAGGCGACTGAGACGTCTCAGCAGACCATAGACACCGTAGAAGCAGAATACCTCCAAATGTTGGGTTGCGATACAAACCAACCAGAACCAGCCTGCGATGTGACTGTACGTTACATTCATCAAGTTAAGCGATACCGCGAGCCACAGGACATGTTTGCCGATATGCTGGCAGCCTTCGAGTTGGCCTCCGCCGACCCGAGCGTCGTCAGCCTGAATCTGGTCGCGGCAGAAGATGGGCGGGTCGCCATGCGCGATTACTCTCTACACATGGAGATGCTCGGCTATTTTCGGCAAGAGTATCCCGACGTGCAGGTCACACTTCACGCCGGAGAGCTGACCCTCGGATTGGTCCCATCAGAAGAGTTGCGCTACCACATTCGTGAGGCCGTTGAGGTCGCTCAGGTCGCGCGTATCGGTCACGGCGTCGACATTATGTACGAAGATGGCGCGTTCGATCTACTCGATGAAATGGCAGAACGAGACGTGTTGGTCGAGATTTGCCTGTCAAGCAACGACCTGATCCTGGGCGTCGCGGGCAAGGATCACCCGCTCTCCATTTACATCGAGCACGACGTACCAGTGGCACTGAGCACAGACGATCTGGGCATTGCGCGCTCCAACTGGATACACGAATATCAAAAAGCGGTCAAAGAACAAAATCTGGACTATATCCAACTCAAGACAATGACCCGCGCTAGCTTGGAATATGCGTTTGTAGAAGGCGACAGCCTCTGGAGGGATTTTGACAGCCTGGCACCGGTCTCAGATTGCACAGGAATTACTTGGAACATCACGCAACCTTCGACCAGTTGCCAGCAGTTCCTAGACGAAAATCTCAAAGCGCAACTGCAATGGGAATTGGAAGCAGCCTTGTGGGAATTCGAAAACACGTGCTGTGATTGAAAGCGGTGAAGGAGACGACAAATGCCAAACACTGACGGTGAACATCTGATTGATCTGGAAATTCGGATTTTTCAGCTCGGAGACGAAGGCTACCCGGTCGAAATCACCCTGGACGAACAACAAGAATTCCCACGTGGGATGCTGACCGACGATGCCGCATCCTGGACATCCAGCGGTGACCCGGTGGCTGACGGACAGCAGTTGTTCGATATGCTGTTTGCGGACGGCGCATTACGCGATGCGTGGGCCGAGGCCCGTGGGCAAGCTCCCCAACGTCGTATCCGCTTGCGAATCGATCCCGCCGCGGCCAAGCTGCACGCGCTGCCGTGGGAACTGTTGCAAGAAAACAATGTCCTGCTCTCTGCCAACGCCGCCACCCCCCTCTCCCGCTACTTGCCCATCGCGCTGCCGTGGAGCGGTGAGGTGGAAGAACGTCCCATCCGGATATTAGTCGCGATCTCTAATCCTGATGACCTGGAATCCAAATACAATCTAGCGCCACTAGACGTGGAACTGGAGCAGGAAATACTGGAAGAAGCGCTGAGCGAACTCGATCCCGACGAGGTAGAGATCACTTTTCTCGATTCGCCAGTGACCCTAGAACGCATCGAAGAGGCACTGCGTGAGGGGTATCACGTGCTGCACTATCTGGGGCACGGCGCGTTCAGTAAACGGCGGGGACAAGCCGCCCTCTACTTGCAAGGCGACACGGGCAACACCCAGATTATGACCGACGATGCCCTGATTGGAATGTTGGCGCGGCAAAAGGAACGCCCCCGGCTGGTCTTTTTAGCCGCATGCCAGAGCGCGGTTCGCTCCACCGCCGATGCGTTCGCGGGTCTTGGCCCCAAGTTGGTCGCAGCGGGGGTGCCAGCCGTCGTCGCGATGCAAGACTTTGTAGCGGTCGAGACCGCACGCAAGCTGAGCACCACGTTTTACCAACGACTGACCGAACACGGTATGATAGACCTGGCAATTAACGAGGCCCGCAGCACATTGGTCACCGCCGGACGCCCAGACGCCGCCGTGCCAGTGCTCTTTATGCGGCTCAAATCAGGCCAGGTGTGGAGCGACGAGAGCAACGAGGGCGGCGCGGTCCTAGGAGCCAAGCCGCGCATCTTTTGGTCCGGCCTGATCAAGATGGTCAAGCAAGGCAAATGCACGCCCATCATCGGGCCGCGCGTCCACGGAAAATGGCTGCCCACCCCAGAAGAGATCGCCCAGGCATGGTCAATTGATCACGGCTATCCCTTTAACGACACCCACGAACTGGCGCGAGTGGCCCGGTACATGGCCAGCCTTCAGGGAGAAGACTTTCCGCGCTACGAACTACTAGATACCCTAATGTACGAACTGACAGAACGTATGCCCGAAGGTTTACGCCCGGAGGAAGAATTTGAGACGTTAAGTGAGATGATCGAGGCTGTAGGGTGGCAAGATTTGACCGCCGAAAATCCCAATGAACCCCACCGGGTATTGGCCAACTTGAACCTGCCCCTCTATCTGACGACCAACCCAGACAACTTTATGACCGAAGCGCTGGTGGCTGCGGGCAAGGATCCAGCCCGCGAGATATGCCCTTGGAACGAAATGCTCGACGGGTTGCCATCGCTCTTTGAAGACGATCCCGACTATGAACCAACGCCGGAAGAGCCGCTGATCTACCACCTGTTCGGCAGCGACGAAGAAGTGGATTCACTGCTGGTGTCTGAGGACGACTATTTGGATTTCCTGGTGCGGACATCGGGCGAGATGGATCGCATCCCAGACTATATATGGGCGTCGCTGACCAACAGCTCGTTGATGTTTGTGGGCTACAGCCTGGATGACTGGGAATTCCGCGTCATTATGCGTGGCTTGGTGGCGACCCGCGAGCGGCGTCGCAAACTCAAACACGTGGGAGTGCAACTCGAATTGGACGAGGCCAATGAGGCAGATGTGGCAGCCGTGCAGACTTTTTTGCAAAGCTATTTCCAGGAAGCGGACATTAACGTCTTTTGGGGAAGTACCGCGCAGTTTATGGCCGAATTGCGCACCCAGTGGGAAGCTCCCCCAGAACGAGAATCGCGATCACGGGCCAGTCGACGTCGACGATAGACCTAAAGCCTGCTAGATGTAGAAAACAAACCAATGAAAAACAATCCTTACATAGGACCACGGCCCAATAGTCGTAAAGATCGTGGCAATTTCTACGGACGCAATCGAGAAGCACGCGACCTATTGGCAAAGATTGTCGCCGAACGGGTGTTGGTCTTTTATGCACAGTCAGGTGCGGGCAAATCCTCGTTGCTCAATGCAAAGGTAATACCGGCATTAAAGGAAACAGGAGGTTTTCACGTACTACCAATGGTGCGTGTGGGAAGTGAACTACCACTCGGAACCTGTCACACAGAGATAGAAAACATCTATGTGTTTAGCACATTAATGGCCCTGACCAATGGGCGTATAGCTCCCAAAAGGTTACGGCAGCACACGTTGCTCTCCTTCCTACAAGAGTTCTATCAAGCGCCAAAAGGTGACGCGACAACCGAATTGTTTGAGGAAAGCGATGTTCGTCCACCTCTGTTGATTTTCGATCAATTTGAGGAAATATTTACAACACACCGCAATCGGTGGCAAGATGCCAAAGGATTTTTCCAGCAAGCACAAGAGGTTTTGGGCGCACTGCCAAGTTTGGGAATCGTCTTTTCTATGCGCAAAGACTACCACGCCACCTGCCCCAACCTACCTGCGGCAGATAGATGACGCTGGATAAAAAGCGCGTCGTGACCAACAACTCGTTGACAAGGAGCAATTAACGGTGTCTATTTCAAGTCCCCCAAAGAAAAAAGCCCACATCCTAACACGGCTCTTTTCTATCCAGCCAGGGAAGGAAAAGAAAACCATCCTGCTCTATGGCCTATTCTTTGCGTTCTGGCTTGGTCTCCGATGGGGAGATACCGCCAGCTATGCGCTCTTTCTGGACAACAGTGGAGCCGAGGGATTATCCCTGATCTTTATCGGCAACGCAGTACTCGCTTTCACCATCGGACTGGTATACAACTCATTTGCGGGCCGCGTCAACAACGAACGGCTCTTGCTGGTGTTACTGGGAGCAACCATTCTATGGCTCTCGTCTGTTCAAGTCTTGCTCCTGAATACGAATGAGGCAATCAGCTTTGTTTATCCTTACTATTACCTGGTTTCCGGTGCCGTTGCCGACCTCACCGTCCTGCACATTCTAAACTATATCAGCGACTTTTATGATACCCGCGCAGCGAAACGCGCACTGCCATTTTTGCTCTCTACAGGATTTATCGGCGCAATCGTGGCAGGCGTCACTATTCAGCCCATCCCCTCACAGTACACGCCGCTAGCCTGGATCGCGTGCGTTTTGGTGATGATCGCCTTTGTGGTTCTCATCCGGCGGCTGCTGCCCACAGAAATCAAGCGAATTGAGCAACGGCGGCAAGCAAGCCATAATAGACGCCAGAGCAGCAAAAGTGGCCTGGAAAATCTCCGTGCCGGATTTCGCTTTGTGCGCACGTCCGGTATCCTGCGTTGGCTGACGCTCGCAACCCTAATATACATCATACTCATGAATCTACTCGCCTTTCAAGCCAGCCAGGTCTTTGACACCGCATTCCAAGATCGACCAGGTGATGATCTCAAGAAATTTCTCGGCCAGGTTGACGGAATATCGAACATTGTTGGGTTGGTTCTGGCGCAATTCGCATTTAGGCCTCTATTGTCTCGTCTCGGCGTCGGAATCACCAATATGGTTTTTCCGTTCATCAACTTGCTGGCTCTGGGCACCCTGGGATTCTTTCCGCACCAGCAAACAGCCGTTTTCGGGCGGTTGACAAATCGTATTTTCAAAAAAGCCTTTCGCAATCCAGTGGACGCCCTACTCTACAACAGCGTGCCACAAAACATCAAGACCCTCGGTCGGGGTTTTGTCAACGGCCTGGTGGTGCCTCTCGGCACACTGATGGCCGGGCTCCTGGTGTATGCTATACGAGAGAACTGGCTTACGCTCAAGACATTGACAACCCTAAGCCTATCGCTTGGCATAGCTTATGTGTTCATCGCACTTCGTGTACGCAAGGAATACACACAAGCACTAGCAGACATGCTGGCCCAAGACGAATTGAGCGTTTTTTACGCCGCCAGCCAAGCCGATACCGAATGGCTCGATCCAGCAACAATCGAGTTACTCTATCACAGACTAGACACGACCGAGGACGATCACGCACTCGTTCTCCTGGCCGAGTTGTTGTACAATCTGGAAGGACATAAAGCGCTCGGATACTTGCAACAACTGGCACTGCAACGGGGTCCCCAAGTGCGTGCCAGGATCATTCGCGCGCTAGGCCACGATTGGATCGGTGACCCTGACGTACGCACGCTCTGCCTGGAAGGGTTGAGCGATTCGAACCTTGAGGTACGGCAGGCCGCCGCAATTGCCTTGGCCGAAAGCCCCAACGCTGCCCACGACGAGACGGTGTTGAGCTATTTTCGGGCCCGGATGAACGATCCAGACGAAACGATCCAAGCCAGCGTCATTCCGGTATTGATGGCATCGGGCGATTTTCATTACTATGCGCCCGCTGTCAAGATTCTGTCCGACTGGTTGTCGCTCCAAGCCAACGTCCACCACCGGACTTTTGGGCTGCGCGTACTGTTCAAGATGGGGAACGAGCGTATGGCACGCACCCTGGTGCGTCACCTGAATGATCGGTCACCGCTTGTGCGCAGGCAAGCCGCCGAGATCCTGGGCCAACTGACAATCTACTCGTCACAGACAGATTTTATAACCTGGGGCATACACGCACTGCGCAGATTATTATCCGACGCTGATACTGACGTCCAGTTGGTCGCCATCAACAATCTAGGGCAGATACGGAGTGTCAAGGCCAGCAAAGCACTGATGGTCGCTTTAAGCAACAGATCGTTCGAGGTGCGCCAACAAGCCTGTGCCGCTATGCAAATCGTCATCAAACCAGAACTCCAACAGGCCCTCAACAGTGACAATCCATACCTCGTCGAAAGCGCCGCCTTTATGCTCGCTCGCGCCAATCGCCGCCACGTCAGGCTCCAAGCTCGGCTCCGCATCAACGAGCATATCGATACGTTGATTCGTGAGGCATACCGCCTCCATTATGAATGCGTATCCCTCGCAACAATTGACACCGATGGCGCGCACTTGTTGATTGTGACACTGCAAGAAGAAGCCGACCAGTTGATCGAACGTGTCCTGTGGCTGGCGGGCGCCACCAGTGGAGAAGAAAAGGCTCGCGCAGTTCGACAGGGCCTGCAAAGCACTGATTCTCTGACCCAAATCAACGCCGCCGAGACGCTAGAGGCCATCACCTCACCAAAAACTGCCCGCCTGGTCACACCCATGTACGATGGCACGCCATTGCCTAAATTGGCACAGACCGGGCAAGATGTGCTGGGCCTGTCACCGCCAGAGCTGTGGGAAATTTTTTGCCGGGTATGGCCCCAACTCGTGAACGAAACCTTTGCCTGCGAAACGGACCTATACCAGCCCACGCCAGATCGCGGCGCTTGGCTGACGGCGACTGCGATGTACACCCTGTTGGAAATGGTGGACGCAAAACATCCGAGCGATGCACGTCTCTCTCTTCCTCGCATCCACCTAATCGCACAAAAGATGCTCAACGCAAGCTTTCCTATAGTGCGAGAGACGGCTCAACTGGTTTTGGATCAACTCGATTCTACCGATGAATCCTCGACAAACATTCACGAGGTGGAGCAACCCATGTTAACTATTATCGAAAAAGTAATTTCCCTCAGAAAAATCCAAGCTTTTCAAAATATGAGCATTGATGAATTACGCCTCTTGGCCGACATTAGCGAGGAAGCGACGTATAGCAAAGGGCAGCAGATTCTCATCGAAGGTGAACGAGGAGATGCCCTGTACGTCATCATCAATGGAAAGGTATCGGTTCAACGCAAAACCGACTGGGATATTACCCCTGGGGACATCACCTATCTGGCCGCTCTTGGTCCCGGCGAGTACTTTGCCGAAATGTCCCTTTTTGACGACGCGCCTCACTCTGCCGACGTTGTTGCACTTGAGGACACCGAGCTTTTAGCCGTACGCCAAGCGCCGCTCGTCGCCGTGATCAAACAGCGCCCTGAACTGGCACTGGGGTTGTTCAAGGTGCTCAGCCAGCGCCTGCGCCAGGCGAATGAGGTCATTGCCCAAACACAGGGCGAGTATATCGACGAGATTCCGACGAGTATCAGTAGCCATGACTCAAATACAGAGTAAGGGAATTCCAGAAAAACAAGTATCCCACCAATTGATTTCGCTAGTCTAATTCTTGGAGCAAATCAGGTGTTTTATGGGAATTCCTCAAGCTTTTCCGCCTTTTTCGTAGCGTTTTTATACTTGTAACCTGCTTTCTCTGCCAAGTTTGGGACAACTTGAAAACTGGAAAAGCCTAAAGGCTTTTTGCATTCCCAGAGTCCTTGTGCTATACTTTTACTTGCCTCACGACTTGAATACTGTAACCTGAAATTTGATCCCAGAATTAGATGGCCTGTACGATCATCTGGATACTAGTCTTTTCAATTGTATAAGAACAGCTTTTCAATCAATCAAGGAGGAACAATGAGCGATCTATTGTTTTTTAACGGTGTTAATGGGACAACCGGAGGATACGGACTCAAACCAATGACGACCGAATCGCTGTCCGATCAAATCCTGAACGCCCAGTTCGCCGAATCAAAAAAACTCAAGGAACTGCAAGAAAAGCTCAAAAACGATAAAAAAAACAAAAAAATGGTTATGCAAATCGTCGAGGTGCTCACCAAGAGAGCGGTTCAAGAGCCAGGAGAGAAAACGGCTTCCCAAAGTGAATGGCTCGATGCATTGGCAACAGAACTCTTTATCTGGATCACGCAAAGCAAGAGCACAGAATCTGGACAGGTCAAGGCCCTCGCCAAAAAGCTCGAACAAGATGCCGTAAAAACAATCATGTTGATCGTCGAGTTGCTGGGAAGTAACCAGAAGAAGAAACTATCAGAATTTCTTTTGGATAAAGCACCAGACGACAGTGAGACACTCAAAGAAAAATTAAAGCAGGACACCATGCACAAGATCACCGAGATACAGAAAGGACAGCTCGGTGAGAGCAATGTCACGGCCTTGGATAGCGGCGCTCAAGACGTACGAAAAAATTGGCTACGAACGTTTACCCAGGAATTAAGATCTTTGCAGATCGAATCGCTAAAATCGCTCCCAGAAGTGACAGGCGTCATCAAGGGCCCACTTGACAAACTGATTGAAGCGTTACAAGCATTACCCGATCAGGCCCGTGGTTCCCAGGGCGATTGGATTGAGGCGTTGGTTGCCAAACTGCAAGACCTGAGCGCGCAAGGTGATAAAGCACCGTGGGGTAAAGTAGTTGATAGCTTGTTCACAGGATTAGAACCGCTAATAATAAACACGGACGACAATGTATCATGGAAAAACCATTTGTTCAGCGTCGAGTTAGATCTGCAAAGTGATTTGGAGGAATGTACCCTTTCGGACGAGTTCCGCCAAAAGTTCCAAGACCACAAAATCTCGCTGTCGGAGGATAACGTTACCGTCGAGTTAAAAGAGGAAAGCGGTCTATGGCAAATACGCGACGTAGGCAAAAAATACACTGTAGAAAAAACAGACGAGACGCTAATCATATACACGAGGAAAAACCTACTAGAAGCCATACATAAATGGTTGGGAACATTACACAACGCAGTAGGTCACCTTGGAGCCGTAGAATGGGTCGACCCCGCGAAACTCAACCAGGCCGGTTGGGGCATCATTTTTCCCGCCAAGATGGTGGCCGAGCATCGGGAAGCGATCAAAAAAGCGCTGGCACCGCTGTTGCGGCTGCGGTTGCTGCAAGTAGATTTTCACGATTTTGAAATACAAGACAGTTACTATGATGTGGATGGTTCCAATCCGACCGAATTGTCCGAGCTGTTGGACATTCGCCTAGACAATGAATTTCACCCCAAATATCAAGAGTATTTCCGGCTCTATGAGGGCAAGGACGGCTATCGTCCCAACGACACCGCCAGCAAATTTCTAACCAGATTTGGCGCCCGCGCATCCGACCCCGCTGATCCAGAAAAAGTACCCTATTACCTGCTGCTCGTGGGCACCCCCGAAGAAATCCCCTTTGACTTTCAATACGCCCTCGACGTACAATACGCCGTGGGTCGGATTGATTTTGGCGACAACTATGCCGCATATGAGAACTATGCCCGCAATGTCGTCGCTGCCGAGAGAGGTGGTTTTGAGCAAACGGCCAAGGTGACTTTCTTTGGCGTGTCCAGCCAGGATGATACGTCCACCGAGTCCAGCTCGAAACATCTGATCGAGCCCCTGTACGAACACTTTGGTGACAAGGCGTTGGACGAGTCGTGGGAATTTGAACATATCCCGCCGGAGCAGGCCACAAAAGCAGGGCTTTTGAATCTGATGAAAGAGGCCCCCCCGGCATTTCTGCTCACCGCCAGTCACGGGATGGAATTCGACATGGACGATCCCAAAAAGCGCCAGGAGAAAAATCAAGGCGCGCTGTTGTGCAGCGATTGGCCCGGGCCGAATGCCTGGCGGGGAGACATTCCGGCAGACCATTATCTATCGGGGCAGGATGTCCGGGACAATGGGGATGCGATCAATCTCCGGGGTATGATCGCCTTTCTCTTTGCCTGCTATGGCGCTGGCACCCCGCTCTACGACGAATACTACAAACAAGCTTTCAAAGAAAAAGGTAAAGTCATCACCGAACGTCCCTTTGTAGCAGACTTACCCAAGGCGATGTTGAGCCTGCAAGAGGGAAGCGCGCTAGCCGTCGTGGGGCACGTCGAACGGGCTTGGGGGACTTCGTTTTTGGGTGCAGAAGCCGGAAAATCCCGCAAGAGCGAATACGTAGCAGTCTTTGAAAGCGCCATCGAGCGCTTGCTCAAGGGACATCCCATTGGATCGGCGATGGACTATTTCAACGTGCGCTATGCGGCGCTCTCCACCGAACTAACCGTTGCCTATGACAACAGCACCTTTAACCCAGATCCCTACGAACTGGCCGGGTTATGGACCGCAAACAACGATGCCCGTGGGTATGTCATCATTGGCGATCCCGCTGTGCGCCTGGGTGCAGCCAAGACGGAGGAGAAATAGCCAAAGGATTTCGACAACAATGACGCACACACATTTATCAGATCAAATTTCATCAGACGAGCTTGGTCAAACGACCATCACTGCGCATCTAGAATCAGAGATCGTTTCTGGCAAAAACTTGCTCTATTGCGCTGCCTTTCAACTCGCCTGGAACCAACTTGGCGACGATATCCTGGGGAGCAATGTCCAACTTGAAGGCGACCCCGACATCGCACAGGCGCTCAACAGACGATTGGTCAACAAGGAGGATATCGCTGAGAATTGCTACCTGGCAATGGCAGGGTTCAATCGAGATGGTATTGTGAAACGAATCGAGCAGACGCTTGAGAAAAAATTTGGTCGCTCTCCCGGGGTGAGCATCACACTCCAACACCCCAATGACTTTCTCGCTTATGCCTTTTTGGAAAAGAGTCTACCTTTTGACACCGAATTCGAGGTATTTGAGGTCCCACTGGTTTTCAGTGACGGAGCCGAGCTGCAATCCTTTGGCATCGAAAAAGACAATACCCCCGCTGATCAGGTTGTAATTTTGGACTATCGGCATCCTGATGACTTTGTTCTCAAGTTGCAAGCATCGGAAAAAGCTGACGAAATGCTAGACTTGTTCGACAAAATACCGGATCAGCCCAGGATTACGGATGACATTATTCTGGCCAAGGTCACTCCTCAGGCAACGCTTTTGGAGACCATTGACACCGTGATGTCCCGGACCAGCGAGGAGGCACGCGAACAGGCCCGCCGGGCAGCTCACCGGGCGGGCAAACGTCCCTTTGAACTCTTGTCACCCAAGTTGGACCTCAACAGATACGAAGCGTTACAGATACCAAAAATCAACCTAAACATCTTGCATGGGTACACAGAGCTTGTTGGCAGAGATTTTCTCAACAAGGGCTTTGAGGGATACTATATCACAAAAGCCCTACAAGCCATCCAATTCAAACTGGATGAAAAAGGCGCCGATTTGCGTTCAGATGCTGCTATTTATGGGACTTTGGGTGCAATTGAAGAGCCGAGAAGATTCATTTTCGACAAACCGTTCTTGCTCTGTTTGAAAGAAAAAATGTCACGATATCCCTACTTGGCGATATGGGTCGGCAACTCGGAATTGTTGGTCCAAGCACAGTGATTTGGTCACAAAGGAAACATCTGTGTCTAGTCGATTTAGGGAACTAGATGTTTTCTAGCAAAGTATAGGCACTCCTAGTGCCAACATTTGATAGTGGGCCTTGGTCTGAACCACACATACGGGCGGGGCCGATGCTGTTTGTTCAACGTAAACAATAAAGACAAAGAAAGGAGACCTATGTCAGAAGAAAAATTCACTTTTAATGGCGTCAACGGTGCGACAGGCGCATCGGGCGTACCAACAATGACCGGGGTAGAATTAGCCAACATTATCAAAGGTGAGGAACCACCGGAAAATCAGGGCGAACTAAAGGCCAAGCAAGCGCCAGGCGCTTTTCCGATCAAACCCCCGAACGATCCTAGCAGGTTGGATCAAGCGGGATGGGCCGTGATCTTTGGTGCCAAGGACAAGACTACACCAGCGGTCAAAGAAGCCCTTTCAGATCTACTGACGCTGCGGCAAGCACAGGCTGGCGAACGATTTCAGATCTATGAAAAGGGTGCTGGCTACCGACCTGGTGAAACCAAGGGCGATTTTTTCAAACGCCACAAGGTAGGCCGCGGCCCGGCTGATCCTGAGCAGATGCCCTACTATGTCATGATCGTCGGAAGCCCCGACGACGTTCCTTTTGGATTCCAATACCAACTTGACGCGATGCGGGGCGTGGGACGCATTCACTTTGACACGCCAGAAGAATACGCCCAATATGCCCGCAACGTTGTGCTGGCAGAAACCGGGCATGTCAAGCTTCCACGTCAGGCCACATTTTTCGGCGTGAACAATCCAGACGATGCAGCAACCGATTTGAGCACCAAATATCTGATTGGCCCGTTGCACGAAAAGATGAAACAGAAACAGCCATTCGGTCGCACCATAGACGAGGGCGGGGGCGTCAAACGGGAAATCATGTTGGACTGGCAATTTGAACAATTCGTCGCCGAACAAGCTACCAAGGCCCAACTCGCGAAACTCTTTGGTGGTGATCAGACACCGGCAGTGCTCTTTACCGCCAGCCACGGCATGGAATTCCCGCTGAATGATCCGCGACAGGTTGCCCACCAGGGAGCCTTGTTGTGCCAAGACTGGCCTGGCCCCAATCAATGGCGGGGCGAGATTCCCCAAGACCTGTACTTTGCCGGTGACGATCTGACCAGCGACACTAACGTCCTGGGCCTCGTCGCCCTTCTCTTTGCCTGCTTTGGTGCTGGGACACCGCAACTGGATCAATTTGCCAAACAGGCATTCAAGGATGAACGCGAGCAAATTGCGCCCCACAACTTTATCGGCGGGTTGCCTAAACGTCTGCTGCTCCAAGGAGCGCTGGCCGTCGTCGGGCACGTGGAACGAGCCTGGGGCTATTCGATTGATGCATCGGGAGCCGATGAGACTGGGGTCTTTGAGGACGCGATGCGGGCTTTGCTCAGCGGAGATCGCGTTGGCTGGATCACAGAATCAATGAACTTGCGCTATGCCGCATTGGCCACAGAACTCACGACTGATATAGAAGAGTCAGAATGGGACGAAGACTATATAGACGACTATGACCTGGCGCAAAAGTGGACGATGCACAACGACGCCCGTGGCTACGTCGTCATTGGTGACCCGGCGGTACAGTCACCCGTGGCTCTACCTACAGAGAGAGAGAAGGATCGTCCGGCTCTGGATACAACGGTGGATCTCTCTGCCTATTCCGCACCACTTTCCGGAGTTGTAATGTCTCCAGACGAAGAACTGGCCAAGCCTGATGATATCTCGGAAACGGACTGGAAGAACACGCCCATCAAAGTAAAAGAGTATATCATCAAACTGCAAGGCTAATTGAAAAACCAAGTGTAGGGGCGGGATTCCCCGCCCCTACCAACCTTGTGAAACATTTTGATCAAGTGACCAATAGAAGGGGGAAATTATGCCCAACGAGATCAATGCAGATCAAATCCTAGCGGGCGACCTCAGCGAAGAGGAAACAAACGCATACTATGCAAAACTGCAAAGTGACGATGAACTCCTTTGCTTTAACGGCATCAACGGTGCAACGGGCACGTATGGCGTGGCGCCAATGTCGGGAATAGAATTGGCCGCCATCATCAAGGGAGAACCTAAGCCCGACAATCTTGGCGAACTGGAACAAAAGCAAGCGCCAGGAGCTTTTCCTATCAAGCCGCCGAACGATGCCACCAGGCTGGATCAAGCAGGCTGGGCCGTGATATTTTCTACTGAAACCAACCCTGCTATCAAAGAGGCTTTGGGCGAGTTGCTCCAGTTGCGTCAGGAACAAGCAGGCGAACGTTTTAGAGTTTACGAGGGTGCCGACGGCTTCCAACCCGGCGAAATCAAAGACCAGTTCTTCAAGCGGCACAAAGTCGGTGGCGGTCCGGCTGACCCCGAACAGATGCCCTACTATGTCCTCATCGTCGGAAGCCCAGAGGAGATCCCCTATGAATTCCAATACCAACTCGACGTGATGCGCGGCGTGGGGCGAATCCACTTTGACACGTTAGACGATTACGCCAGCTATGCCCGCAGCGTCAAGTTGGCGGAAACAGGCCAGGTCAAGCTCCCCCGGCGAGCTGGATTTTTCGGCGTAGCGAACCCGGACGACAAAGCCACGCAACTCAGCTCCAAGTACCTGATCTCGCCACTGTATCACAATCTCCTCAAGCAGCAGCCGTTCGTCCGTTGGATAGAGGAAGGCGACGTCCGTAGAAAATCACAGTTGGAGTGGCAATTTGAGTCGTTCCTCGCGGAACATGCGACCAAGGCGCAGCTTGGTCAACTGTTGGGCGGCGATCAAACGCCCGCGTTGCTGTTCACAGCCAGCCACGGTATGGAGTTTCCGATGGGTGATTCCCGGCAAATCCCCCACCAGGGCGCGTTGTTATGCCAGGATTGGTCTGGCCCGAGGGAGTGGCAGGGGCCGATCAGCCAGGACCTCTACTTTTCCGGTGATGACATTACCAGTGATGCCAACCTTTTGGGTCTCATTGCTTTTAACTTTGCTTGCTTTGGCGCTGGAACTCCGCGGCTGGATCAATTTTCCAAGCAGGCACAAGAGGCGCAGCGCCAAGTCATCGCGCCGCACAACTTTGTCGGCGGCTTGCCCAAGCGTCTGTTGAGCAAGGGGGCGTTGGCCGTGGTCGGGCACGTCGAACGGGCTTGGGGCTATTCATTCCTGGCCCCAGGGGTAGGCGCTCAAACAGGGACCTTTGAAAGCACACTACTGCAACTGTTCAGTGGTGATCCTGTAGGATGGGCCACAGAAAGTATCAATATGCGCTACGCCGACCTAGCCACCGCTCTCACCACCGTTCTGGAAGAACTTGACTATGACCCCAACTATATCAACCCCTACGACCTGGCACAAAAATGGACCGAGCACAACGATTCCCGTGGCTATGTGGTCATTGGCGACCCGGCGGTGCGGATTCCGTTTGCGTCGCCCGATGAAACACCAGGAGAAGAACGCCCGGACCTGGGCACGATCTCAGTGCCTAAAGGGACTCTGGTCGAGCCAGAAGAAAAAGTCGCGGCGCAAGCTGCTCCCCCTCCCCCACCAGAACCATTGGATGATGTGCCGGTAGACGCAGCGAGTTTTGCAGAATCTTTTGGCTTGCGCGACCAATTCGACGATCTGAAAGGTTCGGTCAAGAGATTCACCGATCAACTCGCCACCGCCCTCAAGGACGCTGCCGAGGACATTATGACGCTAGAGGTAAAAACCTACGCTGTCGAAGACCTGGAGGCAGTGGCTGAAGGGGATAACAGTCAGGCCAAACTGCGCGCGTTCACCCGCATCGAGTTTGATGGCGATATGGAGGTCTTTGTCCCGGTAGGAACAAGCAAGGCGAACAGAGAACTGCGGCAAATCCACCTGGATATGGTTCGAGAGGCGCAGGCGAACCGGGCACAGTTCCTGACCGCAATGGCCGAAATGGCCACTAATCTGCTCAAGAGCTTGAAGTAACGATGAGTGAATACGGTTTTACCCTTTCCGGTGTGGGGTTGCCAGAGGGCGAGGATCCTTTGGGGCTTTGGAGCGTGCCGCCGGACGACATAGTCTCATTCAGCGCCGGAGCCGCCGTGCCCCCAGAGGAACCAACCTGGCGCATCGAGCTACCTGAATCGCCGGAAGAAGCGCAGGCGATCTTGGCAGGCCAGATCCAAGCATCGGAATTGGCAAATAAAGATTTGGCCAGCGTCAACCGGGATCTGACGCACATTGGCCGGACAGAGGCAGTTTCATTTAGCACGGCGGACCCGCTTTTGGCGCAGAAAACCGAGCTGTTGGGAACACTGGATGCGTTCCAATCGCCGGTCTCCTATGGCCTCTTTAGTCGCAAGGACAAAAAGAAAGAAAGCCAAGATCAAGAAAGCTACCAACAATGGTTAGCTTTTGTAGAACGAGTCCAAAGAACAGTCGCCAACTATGCCCGGATCGAGACAGCGATGGCCGGTCAAGACGTCGGTTGGACGGCTGTCGGTTGGACGGGAAATTTTACCACGACGTGGGAAGCCGACGTCACCCGTGGAATGATGCGCACGCACCGGCAATCCGTGCACCTGGCATTGGGCGCGCGGATCGCATTGATCCGTATCGTGTCCGTCGTTGCAACCGGGGCAACCGGTCTGGCAGTCAAAGCGTCTATTCCCGGCGGTCAGGTGTTGTTGTTACCCGCAATCTGGAAATTTGTGCGGGATGTATTGGCAGAGCTGCGACAATCGTGGCCCAAGCTTACACATTTAGGTTAATGGAGGTTTTTAGAAATGGCAAATTTACAAGAGTCCGTAAAAAAGTTCGCTAGTGATCTGGGAGACAAGGTAGAAAGCTTTATCAGTGATGTATCCGAGCTAGAGGTGCGCACCTACACCACGCCCGCCGATCAGGCCGAGACCTTTGTCAAGGGGCAGGCCGACTTTGCCCAGATTCTGACCGAAGGAAAGGCTTCGTTACGCGCCTACACCAGTGTCGCTTTCGATGGCGACACAACTGTTTGGGTGCCAACCGATCCCTCGGGACAGGTCGACAAGTCGATGTGGAACTTGCACCAAGTCATTGTAGAGCAGGCGATGACTAACCGCACAAACATGATCGAAGCTGTGGGAAAAGCGGCCACGGCGGCCCTCGATGCGTTGAGCGCGACCAGCGGGGAGTAATCCCCAACCAAAATCTGCTTGGGGTAAATAGGGCGGCTGTAAAAGCCGCCCACCCGTTATCTGTGCCACCTTCCGGCATCGTATCACATTGATGATATAGTGCGGGGTGCATTGCCGCCGGCGTTGCAAGCTCAGGGGGTCTCGTTCAACCATACCTCGTTGGGCAACTCGCCGCCGCTATCCCGTCCCAGTTCGCCGTGCACGACGAAAGCGTCGAGGTCGCCATCGCCGTCCAGGTCTCCCAAACCAACGCCAGAGCTAAAGAGGTCGCTTAGGGGAAAGTCGCTATCAGTGAACTGTCCAGGTGTTCCCCCTTGAAGGCCGCCATCGTTCACCCATATCTTGTCCTCGGAACCAGTCCAATCCCCAACAGCCAGATATATGTCCAGATCACCGTCGCCATCGAGATCCCCCAATGCGACAGTATCACCAGCTAAACTGCGCAGACTCTGTTCACTCTCGTGAAAAACTCCGGGGGTTCCACCTTGAACGCCACCATCGTTGAACCATATCTGATTAGGAGCACCCGACATGAACGCGTCGAGATCGCCGTCACCATCCATATCACCTAGAATCATACCGTGGATATGGGTATAGCTGGGAGTCAGGGCTTGGCTGCTGTCCGTAAAGACCCCGGTACCGTCGTTTAGCCACACCATACCGGGTTCATTCCAGCCGACCGTGAGCGCGTCGAGGTCTCCATCGCCGTCCACGTCATCAAAGTCAACAGCCGCGGTGTACGCTTTCCCCAAGCGCTGACCAGTGTCGGTAAAAGCGCCGTCTCCACCATTCAACCACACGATGTTGGCCTTGTCCATCGCTATCAAAGCGTCCAGGTTGCCGTCGCCGTCCAAGTCCCCCAATGCGACATCCCAACCGCCCGCATCGCCCAGGCTCTGCCCAGTGTCAACAAAAATGCCATCTCCGTCGTTCAACCACACCTTGCCAGCATCATCCCAGCTTACGATAAAAGCGTCCAAATCACCGTCACCATCCAGATCCTCCAAGCTCACGCCCATACCATAGCCCATGTTCTGCTCGCCAACCGTAAAAGTACCAATCGTTCCCCCCTGAACACCACCGTCATTGAACCAAACCACACTCTGATCCTTACCTAGCATACCGTTCACAACGAAAGCATCCAGGTCCCCATCGCCGTCTAAATCACCCAACGATACATCGCAACTGCGCCCCTCACCCAAACGCTGACCGCTATCCACAAAGGATAAAGGTCCAGCGGTTGTTTCTGGCGTCGGCGCGGATGTCGGATCTGCCACAGCCGTTGTTGGCTCTGGCGTGGCTGTCACCTCGACAACGTTAACCTGAGGTATAGCCGTTACCTCCACCTCGACGACTTGAACTTGGGAACACCCAACCGACCATATAGCAGCAAACAATAATATAGCGAGAGCAAAAACATTCCTCAGCAGTAATTCTGGTTGATACATTACCGTCCTCAAATTATTCATTACTATTTGACTCATTCGATGGTTCATTGAACCATACGTGATTCGGCCCACCACCAAAATCGGGGACGAAAACGTCGAGATCTCCATCGCTATCCAAATCACCTAATGCGAGCCGACTGGTAGTGGTGTTACCACCAGTATACAAATCAGTGTTGATAAAGTAACCTGTTCCGTCATTCAACCACACTTGATCTGGAGACCCAAAATTGGTGATGAACAGGTCTGGATAGCCGTTTCCATCCAAATCGCCTGACGCAACAGACGCCCACTGGGTCAAAGCTAGTTCTTGGCCGCTGTCGGTGAATTGGCCAAGCGTTCCACCTTGAACGCCGCCATCGTTCATAAACACGTGCGTCGGGTGGCTGCCATCGTCGTCGCCGTTGGGGATCACGGCATCCAAATCACCGTCCGCGTCGAGGTCGCTCAACATCACCCTCCCGTACAAAACATCATCGTCACTCGCCTGCCAGTACACGACAAAGTTGCCATCGCCATCATTCAACAACACCTCGTAACCAACCCCCATTTGTTTGGCAAACACGTCCACGTCGCCATCCAAATCGAGATCGCCCAACACGGAAAGCTCTGGAAACGTCTTGCCCGAGTCCGTAAAAAAGCCCGAGCCATCGTTCAAATATATCTTGTCTGGCGCCTGATAATAGACCACAAAAGCATCCAGGTCGCCGTCTCCATCCACGTCGTGCAATCTGACGGCGTTTCCACTCTGTGTATAGTCTCCCAAATCCTGGTCGGTATTCTGAAAATCCCCAGGCGTCCCACCTTGAACGCCACCGTCATTCAAGTAGATGGCGCTGCGGTGTTCGTAACTTGCACAGGTAATAAACAGATCAAGATCACCATCGCCATCCAAATCCTCCATTCCGACGCCGTGCCCCTCTTCTGTCAGTAATTGGCCCGAGTCCTCAAAATGTCCCGAACCATCGTTGAGCCACACCTTGGAATGATTGGTTCCCATATTGGAAAAGACAGCATCCAAATCCCCGTCATCGTCCAGGTCACCCAACTCGATCTGAAAAGTGCGTGCAGGTCTAAAGGACTGTTCGCTCCGCGTCAAAGACACTGGGAGAATTGGTATGGATGTCGCCGTTGGTTCAAGTGTGGGCGCGATGGTTGCAGAAGGAACAACCGTCGGTGACACAGGCGCGATCTCTGGGCCACACGCGCCCATAAACAGCAACAAGAGCAAAAAACATATCAGATATTGTGGTTTCATTTTTTAGTACACCCATTCCTCGAACAACACGGTCAAATCACACTCGCAGTGCTGTTCGGCAAGCTGGCGGAACGTCTCGCTCGTGCTGATTCCCCATTGGTTGGATGTATAGTAATCGCGCAGAAATGCATCAAACGTTTCCTGCCCCATCTCTTTTGCCAACGCAGTGACAAAAATCGGCCCTCGCCCATAGACGATTGGGCCATATTCGTTTCCTGCATAGGCGTCTGCGGTCAAGCCAATCGGAATCTCGGCCTGGTCCACACCGCTCCAGTAACCGTACCACATATTGCGGCGATATTGTTCGCCTCCCGATTCACCGTGCACGTCTAAAAAGTAAAGACCGGTTATATATTGCGTCAATGACTCGTCCACCCACGGTTCGTCCATTTGATCGTTCCCGACGACGTTGTAAAACCACTGGTGCCCCACCTCGTGCGCCACGGCGACCTCTTGCATATACTGGGATGGTGCTCCCGATATGGTAGCGTCCGGGTCATAGGCCCTGAGAGAGATACCCACGATGCCGGGATATTCGATTCCCAGTGCCAGCATTGGCGTACTCAAAACGTCAAATTCGGTGTAGGGATAGACGCCAAGGCGCGCGTTGAAACTCTCCAATGCATCTGCTGCAACCTGCAAGGCGAATTCCGCTCGTTCCATCCGCTCGGCAAAGGCATAGCTATTGACCGTCGTCTCCCCCACTGTCGTGCTGACAACCTCGTATTTTTCGCTGGCCGCCAGATAAAAGTCGCGGGTGGGGCCGGCAGCGATGGTCAACACCTGCTCGTCGCCCACTTGCTCGCGGCTAACCTCGATACCCGCTGCAACGACCGTGAGATCTGCGGGGGCAGTCACATTCACCACATAAAAACTGGCATCAAAGTAGGGCCAATCCCCGTTAGGGGGCGGAACCTCTACGTTCCAGCCTTCGTCGTCATAGACCGGGATGACGGGGTAGAATGTGTCCAGGACCAACACGTCGTCAAAGTAACCGAAAAGGCCATAGTTGCCCCCCATATCAAAGGTCACTTGGATCTCAAAGTCCAAGTTGATGACGATCTGTTCACCAGGCGGCAACGCTTGCGGCAGAGGCACGCGCACGGCACTATCATCAAATTCGTAAATGGGTTGCACCTCTTGACCATCCACCTCGACCGCTGAGACGGTTGCCGTGCCACCAGCTACGTTGGGGAACAGACGAAAGTAAACCTCGTCGAGTGGTTCGGCCTCCCGATTGGTATAACGGACCTCCTCGTGACCGTGGAGCTGCACGAAATCGTCGGGAATTTCCAGGTCAATGTGGTACACGGTCGCGCCCGGCAGGCGGTCAAGCAGCGATTGCTCGACGTCAATCAATCCTGCCTGAAAGATCGTGCGATCATCCCAGGCTGTATCAACCGGCATGGAAGTGTCTGGAGGCAACGTGGGCATATCTTCTTCGGGCGTGGGTATGGGCGGCGCTGGCGTCACCGTCGGCGAAACATCCGTATCGGCTGGCGGCACTGGCGTTGAGGCTGGCATGGCCGTAGGCTCAGCCCTCCCACAACCGGTCAAAATCAGAATAACTATTGCTGCAATTGTGATACTATTATATCGCTTCATTTTTTCCTCTTTTCATCTACTTTTCTTTAGATTGCTATTCATCTGCATAACCCAGGCGGAAAACATGTTGCTTGGCATACACCTGTCCCATAACCACGGTTACATCAGTAGTATTCAGGCCATACACGATAGACCACTGCGTACCCTCTTGGGACACCTCTGACAAAAGATCTATCGCCCCCAATGCCGTCAACCGGCCTTGCGCTTCTGTCAGTTGTTCAGTAATGTGGTCGTAACGCCTGCACTGCCCGGCCGCCGATTCACCAGTTGAAGAGACCAAAAAGTTGGTCGCTTGGTGCCACGCATTCTGGTTAGTAATAAGAATTATCTCACCTTGATAGAATTCGACCAATACTGAACGCCCCGACGGGTCAGCAACCAGATAATGCAGGGGCGGGCCGCCTTCCATATCGATGTTATAGTTCTGCAAAATGGCGACTGCCTCGTCTGTGTCTCTGGCGTGATCCAGTACCTCCCGCATCACACCTAACGAACCAATAGTCTCTTTGTCAGGATCAGGGGGAACGTGCCCCGGTGATACAGCTGCCATACCAATCACCAGACCGTGCTCGTTCATCCCATCAAAGGGCCAAAAGGGCGCATCTAAAAGTGGACGACGATCCTCAAGGGGTAGATCAGTCAACATGTCCACCTTATACTCTCCGACCAAGTATCCAATGTCTACCATCGAGACCGAAGCGTAACCATCAGGCGGGTCGGTAAAGAGAAGTAACGCTGGGCTGTATTGCCAATCAAAGTTGCGACCATAGAGCATATTGTCCGCATCGCCCAGGGCAGCAAAGAGCGAACAAGCCCAGGCCGGGGTCGAAAAGGTGAGTTTGGTACGAGCACTTTCGATAGCCGCTCTGGACCGATCATAGTCGCCATAGTAGTGCATCGTGTACAGAGGATAATCATCCACCTGCTCCAGACTGTTGAGCGTGGCAGCTTCCTTTTCAGGTTCGCTCAAGGCCGGTGCTTTGGGTGGCGATCCCTCTGAAGCGACAGCAACAGGCGTATCCACCAGCGATACAGGCGTATGAGTGGGATATGGTGTGTTGTTCGATGAGGTATCTAGCCTCTCGGGTTCAATTCTCCCACAACTGAGGATTAGGGCCAAGGCAATCATCGCTACAATGATGATTTTGTGTGTCTTGTCAAAAGTAAACATCTCTACACCTCCCTGGAAAGACAATGTTTCTTGGTCTGGTCAACACGACACTTTCCTTTGTTACTACACATGCCCTACCCCACAGGTTCATATTTGGTGTGTTTACAGGTTTGATTAATTTGACGAATGACCGCCCTCCATACAGCGTGTGATAATGGGACAAGAATCAAATGACAGTGTTCGATCAAAGTAGCTACAAGGCACTGGGGAGGCCAAGATGAAAGACGTTAGCAAGTTCAGGGTCAAGAGAGAAAAGTTGGCATGGTTCAGAAGGGGTGAGACGATTAATCATCAGAATCTAGGCGACCAGAGGCATCTCTCTTACACTGGTATTGTCTGGGGGAGAATAAAAGTCAGAGAACGGGCAAGATTTGGATTTTATCGAATGAAACTTGGGCCTTTATACCCCCATATGTAGGAAAAAAGCCACAAAATCACCTCAAACAGCCACATATGGTGGTTCTCGCAGGGCATATAAAAGTTCAAAACATGCCCATTTAAAGTATAACAGGAGTTTTCCACAACTTGTTTCGGGAGCATTTACATAAGACAGGTTGTGATTTCCAGGCTCCATACCTACCGAAAACGCCGACAAGTTGGCGCATCCGCCGTCGCAGGACGCGAGATTTGAGCTGAACCTGGTCAACTGGAAAACTCTAGATCATAATCATAGATTCCAAAAGTAATTCCGACCTTTAACAGCCAAATAGTGTAGCGGCGAAAG
>JAAEPW010000661.1 GCA_024232355.1 Chloroflexota bacterium
AAAACTCGTTCAACCCATTGATTGAATTTGTATTTACCTGTGTCTAGGCAATTATGCCCTACATCTGGATGTCAGTCCCAGCTGAATCCTATATGTGGTGGCTTGCCGAATCTGATGCGTTTTGACTTACTGCGGTAGCCCGAGGCGATAAGGGTTTGTGCAGGTGCTTTCAACAAGGTATAATTCAAGCCAGTGATCGCATCTCACGTTCCAGCTAAAGGAGAGAATCAATGAGTGAATATCAGATCAATCGATCAAGTCTTCAAGATCTCTTGCAGAACAAAGTGAATCAAGTGATCAACGAACCCGAGTACCATTGGAACGGTCCGTTCAGCAGTTTTATGACCGACGAGGAAAACAAACCCGTCGTGCGCGTCAGCATCATCAATTTCTCCCTGGACACCGATATATGGGAGGGATTGCGCTCCCCGGCTCAGGTAGGGATGCACCCCGTGATGCCAGCCGACATTTGGAGGCACTATGCCTGCAATACCGTCAAGACCGTACGCACCGACGGTTCCGCCAATCCGCTCGCCATGCCAGAAACGTTCGAGGAGGCCAAGGCACAATATCGCCGCGGCGTCATTGTGTGCGGAATGTTGGCCGTCAATCCGCAAGTGTACCAAAGTTATAGCGAAAAAATAGAGCGCGGAGACCATGATCCATCCGATTATTACAGCCGAGCCAGTGACGATATCAGTACGATCATCAACAAGGCCATCGGCAAAACCGGTTTGGCCATGATCAACCCAGATCGCGCCGTGGTCGCCATGACGAACAGAAACACCGCTATGGTCATCAAGCGGACGAAAAGCGAGTATTTTTCCGGGCGCTATCACGGCCCCTGCAACGACCATTGGCCCAACAATAGCTTGGCCGTTATGACGGGACTGTTGCGTTTTGGCGTCAATCGGATCGCGTTCCGCGACGAGGTTGTGGGGAATGGAAAAAGCCAGCGCCTCTTTGGCAGATACCGCAGTATCGTGCTCTTTGATAAGGAGCCGCTGGTGACAGATCACACCGGCGGTGTGACCCTTTATGATTCTGCGCGCCTATCAACACTCAAACAGATCAATGACTATGTCAATGTGAGCGCCAGCGTCACCGCACAGCGCTACTGCACGTACAATATGACGCGCCCCGATGGCATGAGCGTTTGCGGCAAGTGCCTGGCGGCCTGTCCATCAGAGGCACTGCAAAACTCGACACCGTCACCCGAAGGAATCTTTGCGGATAATTTAATAGAGCAAACACACAGATTCTCGGGAGAAACCCTCGACTTTGATTATGGCAACTGTACTATGGATCGACACCAAAAAGCGCAATTATACGAGGACTATGTATGCGCGCGGTGTGAGGTAATCTGCGCGTCCAAGGGAATTCGCAAATCAGCGTCAGAGTTGACGCAAATAAATGGCGCGTGAACCGTAATTGCCAACTCGCAGTTACACAGAGCTTTACAAAGAGTTTCGCAGAGACGCACAGAGTATTTTTTTCTGTCAAGCTCCGTGCCCACTCTGCGATTCTCTGTGTCCAAATCTGAAAAGTTACCTTGAAATAAAGAAATGACTATACCATTGCTGACCACCAAATTCTACATCCCGCCGCCACGCCCGAACATGGTAGCACGTCCGCGCCTGATCGAACGACTAAACGCAAGGTCAGGCCGTAAACTCTCCCTCATCTCTGCCCCGGCCGGCTTTGGCAAGACGACGTTGGTCAGTGAATGGGTTCAAGCAATGCTACCCATTGCGATTGCCTGGCTCTCCCTCGACGAGAGAGACAACGACCCAACCCGCTTCTTGTCCTATTTTATCGCTGCTTTGCAGACCATTGATGGCAATGTAGGAAAAGGAGCATTGGTCGCACTTGAATCTCCTGGAGCGGTCAACACCGAATCAGTTCTGACAACCCTGATCAATGAAATCACCATCATCCCAAACAATTTCGTCCTCGTCCTTGACGACTATCACGTCATTGATGCCAAACCGGTCAACGCGTCAACATCCATCGACGACGTCCTCACCTTTTTGATCGAACACCTACCGCCACAGATGCACCTGGTCATTGCCACCCGTGAGGATCCACATCTACCCCTGGCCCGATACCGCGTCCGGGGCCAAATGACCGAACTGCGCGTCGCAGACTTGAGATTTACCCTCTCCGAAGCCGCCGGATTCCTCAACCAGATGATGGGCCTAAACCTCTCAGAGGAAGAGATCGCCGCATTGGAAACCCGCACCGAAGGCTGGATTGCCGGCTTGCAAATGGCGGCCCTTTCGATGCAGGGACGAGCAGACACTGCCAGTTTTATCCAGGCTTTTACCGGCAGCCACCATTTCGTGATGGATTATTTGGTCGAAGAGATTCTGCAGCGCCAGCCCGACCGTGTCCGCAGCTTTTTACTGCAAACCTCTATTCTCAACCAGTTGAGCGGTCCTCTGTGTGATGCCGTCTGTTCTGCAGGAACAGAGAGCAGTTCCACAGGAACTGCCGCCACCGGGGGAAGAGATGGCAGAGAGATGCTAGAGGCCCTGCAGCGTGGCAACCTGTTCGTCGTTCCGCTAGATGACCAGCGCCAGTGGTATCGCTATCACCACCTTTTTGCAGACTTTCTCTATGCGCATTCGATAAAGGAGCAGCCAGATCGAATACCTACCCTGCATCGGCGGGCGAGCGAGTGGTACGAGCGGAATGGTCTACCCTCTGATGCGGTCCGCCACGCGCTTGCCGCCGAGGATTTCGAGCGGGTAGCGGGCATTGCCGAGCTGGCATGGCAAACTATGGACGGCAGTTTCCAGTCCTCTGCCTGGCTTGACTGGGTGAAAAAACTGCCGGACGAGCTGATCCAAGTCAGACCTGTGCTCAGCACCCAGTATGCCTGGGCGTTATGGCTGAGTGGCGAGATAGAGGCCAGCGAGGCCCGACTGCGGGATGCCGAACGGTGGCTGAATCCTACAAGAGACATCATGAGCGTGCGGACGGCAGATTCAACGGGCGGGACTTGTCCTGAGCAAAGCCGAAGGATGGTCGTCGTGGACGCAGAGCAGTTTCGGACACTGCCAGTCAGTATTGCGAATGCTCGTGCCAACAACGCCCAGGCTCAGGGTGATGTCTCCGGCACAATCAAATATGCTGAGCTGGTACTCAAACTCGCACCTGAAGAAGACATTCTCATGCGCGGCCAGGCCACCTCGACCCTGGGGCTCGCATACTGGTCGAGCGGAGACCTGGAGGCAGCCCACAAAGCCTTGGCAGATTGGATAAATAGTATGCAAAAGGCGGGCAATATCGTTTTTGCCGTTGCCAGCACCTTTGCCCTGGCTGACATCATAGTAGCACAGGGTCATCTCCGCGAAGCAGTAAGAGTATATAAGCAATCATTGCAACTTGCATCAGAGCAGGACGAGCATGTACAACGGGTAATAGCGCACCAGTATTTGGGATTAGCCATACTGTATCATGAGATGGGCGACCAGGAAGCCGCCGCCCAGCACCTGCTAAAAAGCAAAGAGTTGGGCAAGCAGTCTACGTTACCTGATTGGCCCTACCGCTGGTGTCTTGCCCAGGCACAACTAGAGGAGGCCCAGGGAGACCTGGAAGCTGCTCTTGATCTGTTGGATGAGGCAAAACGCCTGTATATCAGGAATACGTTACCAGATATACATCCCATAGAGGCATGGAAGGCAAGGGTGTATGTCAGGCAAGGCAGATTACCCAGGGCTTTGGCTTGGGTGCGTGAGAGGGGCCTTTCGGTTGACGACGACCTCAGCTACCTGCGCGAGTTCGAGCACATTGTGCTGGCCAGGGTGCTCATCGCTCAGGCGAATGCTCCCGTCGCCCAGTATAAGAGTGACCGTGCCGAACACTCTGTACTTGAGGCAATTGGACTGCTAGAGCGCCTCCTGAAAGCAGCGGAAAAAGGTAGAAGGATGGGCAGCGTAATCGAGATACTGATGCTACAGGCGCTCGCTCACCAAGCGCAAGGCAACATCCCCCTGGCCCTCGCGCCGCTGGAGCGCGCCCTGACCATGGCCGAGCCGGAGGGCTATGCTCAAATCTTTGTGAACGAAGGGTTGCCGATGGCAGAGTTATTGACCCGGATGAACGCTTTGCGTAAAGACGGAACGTCTGTCTTGAGTGCGGACGTCCCGTCCAGAGTCAAAAGGATGAAAGAATATATTCCAAAGTTGCTGGCTGCCTTTGGAGAGCAAAAAGACGTTCATCCCTTCGGCTCCGGACGGGGCGTCCGCACTCGAGACAAGCCTTCATCCCTTGCAAAGCAAGGCGTCAGCCCTCAGCCTTTGGCTGAACCATTGAGCCAACGCGAGTTAGAAATACTAGAACTCGTTGCCCAAGGACTCTCGAATCGTGAGATTAGCGAGCAGCTTTTCCTCGCCTTGAGTACTGTTAAAGGGCACAATCTGAAAATCTTTGACAAACTAGGGGTCCAAAGGCGCACCAAAGCCGTAGCACGCGCTCGCGAGTTGGGTCTGTTGTAGCCCAAGGGATCGTTCAAGAATAACTTTACTTTTTAACTCGTGGCACTGGTTCAGTTGGGTGGGATTTTTAGAGAATAGTCTGTTGTGGCTCGAAATTGAGCTTGTAGCCGCGCTTTCCATAGCGCGTAAGGCTCTACGAGGTATGGAAACCTCGTCTACATCGTAATCCCATTCAACTGAA
>JAAEPW010000662.1 GCA_024232355.1 Chloroflexota bacterium
ACACTGGTCGGCTACCTTCGCCTGCTCAACGTGCAACAGACCGAGATCGCCCAGTACAACGACGAAATGGAAGAAATCGAGGCAAAGCACCGGTTTCAGATCGAGGATTTGCGACGGAAACTGCAACTCGATGGTGCTTCTGTGACCTTGCAGACCCACCCTCGTCGTATCCAGGTTCGATCACAGATACAACTCACTGCTTTACGCCTGATGGCAACGGGGATGAATCGCTCGTGGCGTATCCAGCAGAACGTCGTGGATGCGGGGGTATCGTCAAGTGCGGCCAGTGTGCGCCACTCGTTGCAGTGTCTTGAAGAAAAGGGGCTGGTACGCGATTACGAGCATCTTTCTGGGTGGTCGCCGGTGCGAGGTGGACGGCGGCGACTGATCGCACTGACGGCGGATGGTCAGGCGTGGTGCCGTCAGGTGTTTGGGGATGAGCCGAAGGTGTCAGAGGTTGACAGGATGAAAGAGAAACACACCTCGGTATCGCACACTGTGGCTATCTTGGAAGCGCGCGATCTGCTACGCGCACACGGCTACCAGGTCGATGATGATCCGGCACCAATTCTGATGAACCCCAAGCAAATCTGGGGCCGCCGATCCGACCCCGATTTGGCAGTCAGGATCGGTGACCGGGAGTGGCCGGTGGAAGTGCAACGTGAGGTTGCGCAGCGGCACACGGCAACGAAATGGTCAAAGGTGTTGAATCTCGCAGGCCGGGTGGTGTTGATCCTGTTCAACGAAGGCAAACGCAAACGGCAAGTGGAAATCCTGGAGCGGGCGATCAGAAACGCTGAACTGCCAAAGGGCGAAATTCGGCTGATCAGCCTGGAGGCGATGGAAGCGGGGTCGTGGGAATGGTCGTGCATTGCTTCACCGGGAAAATGAGTTTACACGGGTGAACGGGGCATTGTGAGACGAGCTGGTTCGAGTCCGGCGACCGTGTTTGATTTCGTCGATTGAGAGAACGTTACGGCAAATATTAGACAGCAGATGGACGTTCCCCCATCTGCTGTCTAATATTCCGAGACACAAAGGGAGCCTGACCAACCTATGCCCCTGTATGCCGTAATATACTGCCCCCGTCGACTTTCTATGGCACGGTCAACATTCCTGCACTTCCCAGACTGAAGCCATTATCAGTACCATCCAAGTCGGCGTAGAGCCAAGCGGAATTGGGATTGCTCGCGCCCCAGTTGCCGTCAAAACGGACCGTGTACGAGTAGGTGCCACTAAGAGTGGGCGTGATGACACCGGCAAACTGGTCGTTATCTCCCATATCGGCGGTGTAGGCGCTGGGCGACCATATCCACTCAGTCAGGGTGATGCTTGTACCGTAACCGATCTCAGCGTGGATGGTAGCGCCGGAGCCAGCCAACGGCGTAACGTCGCTGATATAGACCTGTGCCGTGATCGGCGCAGTTGGTGTGCCGACAGTAGTGGTTAGCGCCGTCGGGCCATCCAGTTGCGCCCAACCGGCAAAGACGTTGCGATAGTCATCATAGACAGTGGACACGGTAGGCGTGACAGTGCGGGTGAAAGTGTTGAGCAAGTAGATATCGCCGTCCACGGCATAGCGATAACGAAGCGGCGTGTCGGCAATGTGGAGTGTGACCGAGTAGACATCTGCCAAATTGGTCAGGGTAATCGTGTTGGTGGTCCAATTACCATTGAGGGTGACGGTAGCCGTGGAGGGGATGACGGACTCTAGGTTGTGGTAGCGGAGGGTGACGGAGATGGGCTGCACGGTCAGAGCAACGTTGTTGTATTCCTCAACTTCGGTGATAACGCGGCTCGGATCGGCAATAGCGAATAGACGGTTGGGGCGATGGTCAATCGTTGTGTTGAGGATAACGTCGCCATCCACTGGCAAGCTGGGAACAGTCCAGGTGTAGAGCGCAGTTGCGGCAGTAGTGATAACCGGCCCCTCGTATAGTGCAACCTGTACATTGGCAGCGTCGGCTATGCCCCAGTTACGCACGGTGACGGTGACCGGACCGCCGGTGACCGGATCGAGGCTGGCCTGCACGTCGCCGGAGTAGATAACGAGATCGGGCAGCACTTTGATCGGGAAATAGTCCCAGTTGTCGGTCTCATTCACCTCAATGATGGTATCACCGCTGTCGAGAACAACATAGTAAGTGTAGTCACCCTCCCCCCAAGTGGAGACGTTCCAGGTAGTGGTAACGGCAGTTAGACCGTAAGGAGCCAACTGGGTGATGGTGTGTGAATGTCGCACCGTGCCGGTGACCGTCCCCTCACGGAACTCTACCAGAATGTCCGTAGCAGTGATGGGGCCATTGTTGGCGACCATCGCCAGCGGGACAATGTTGTGTTGGTCATAGTAATAGGCCTTGACACTGCTGACAGCAACATCCGGCAGGGTGGTGGTGAGGGAGATAACGTTGTTGACCTCGTCGGTCTCGGTGATGACGTCGGACGGATCGATGACAGCGTAGAGGGTGTGGGGCTGTACCGGTGTGAGGGGGACGGTCCACTGAATGGAAACCTGCTCAGACACACCGCCCGCCAGTGGACCAACCGTCACTGTCGCCGTGGCAATAAGGGTGCCACTGATAGTGGGGTTACCGTCGTAAAGGGCAATGGTGGGGCTGACGACGGCCCAGTCGCCAGAGTTGCGGACGGTAGCATAGACATTGACGGTGTCGCCGGGCCAGGGATTATCCCAGTATTCGGGCAGGGAAAGATCGGTGATGGTCAAGTCGGTGTTGGGGATGTAATGAAGGATGTAGAGATCTGTGCTGTCATAAGTAGTCACATCGCTGATGGTGAGTGTTGGTGAGATGACCATATTGGTTTCCACCAGGTTGTCTTGTGCATAAGCCACCATCAATTGACCGTTTGGATCAAAGGCGGCTGTGAAATCCTTTTCCAGTGCCTCATTATCAGTCAACTGGGCTTCCAGGCTCCATGTAGCGGACTCAGCGTTGTACAAAGCGTGGAATAGATCCTGACCGGCATCCGAGTAATCCCGCCAGATCAACATCAAGTTGTCCTCATCATCGAGAGCGACAGCAAAGTTCATCATGCCTAGATCACCATCCTCGACGTCGGTAAGCGTCGGAGCGACAGACCAGTCGTCGTGCCACACGGCCAGCCGCGTACCCTGCATCCATATCAACCGTCGTTCGCCTGAGGTGGTGTAAAGCACAGTGGGGTTCTCGTCGGCTACCGAATTATCGGTGAGTTGCGTCGGTGTGTTCCAGCCAGCGCCGTTCCACTCTGTCGCAAAGAGTTCAATGTCCTCGTGTGTGGTTTGATCGCCATCCTGGTCACGGTTCAGTACAACGGTAGCGTGCGTGGTATCGGAGTAGGCCACCGAATAGACCAGCAAGTCACCGATGCTATCAGTGATGGTGCCCGTGATAGACCACGCGCTGCCGTCCCATATTGCATAGTTCAAGGCATCGGGATGCTCCGGCGATCCTAACAATTCCCCGTCAACGTTGCTGCGCCAGACAGCCATCACCTGACCATCACCGTTAGCAGCTAGTTGTGGCACGTGGTCAAAGACTTGATTATCGGTCAGTAATGCTGGTGTGTTCCAGGTTTGGCTGTCAAAGTCAAAGACTGCGTATGCCAACTCGACCTTGTTGGTGAGTGTAACATCCAATGTTGCCGTCATCGGCACGGCTGGATCGTCGATTCGTTCCCAAACCGCCAACGTCTGATTACCATTGACTAAGGCAACCTGAGGATTGAACTCGGACATTGTGTTGTCGGTGACACTGATGGGGGTTGACCAGGTCGCACCGTTCCACCAACTGGATAGGATCTCCTTGCTCTGGCTCTCAGGCAGGGATACATCATCGTGTGCCCACAGCAGCAGGGCCTGATCCTCACGTAGTGCCAGGTCAGGATTTGCCTGAGCGTAGAGATTTGTCACTAAAGGAGTAGTGGTAGCACGCAAGGAGTTGACTTGCCGGTTCCGAACCATAAGCGGAGCAATACCGCCTACAAAGCGAGCGTAGGGCTGCTTGCCATAGTCACGTTGTTCAACGTGCCAATCTTCTTCGTCCCATTCTACAACTCGTATTGAAGTGGTATCTATGTTGGTCAGTGTTGTGATGTTGACCGGGCTTTGTAGTGTGTCACCGGGTTTGTACGAATACTCCCACTTTGTCTCCCACGGATCACCTTTGATAAGTCCCAACGCCTTGAACTTGAGGCCCAGGAAAGCACTCCCCCTAACTTGATACAAGTATTCGGGGTTAGGTGGGACTTGGAACGTGACGCCTGCGCTTCCACCGCCGTAGCCTGTAACTTGGATCAATCCTTTCAGGACTTCACCGACCAACTCTAGTGTCAGTTTCAAATCTCCTCCAAGCTGCCCGCCGGGCTGCCACTCAATTGTCGAAGCGGAAGGTGCATATTTGAATCCCTTCTGAACAAACAATGAGGGCTCGACAGTGGTCTGGAGATAGACGTCCGCAATATAGTCCAAGGGTATTCCTTGAGCCACCACGCGAACCAATGAGACTTTGGGAAGCTTGATCTTGGTTTTGCCCTTGGCCTGAAACAGCCCGTTTTCCACGCCCAATCGTCCCTGTTCATCAAAGTAAAGTGTTCCTTTACCAGAAGGGTTGAAACTGGCCTCAGCGCCTGCAAAGCAGAATGGGAAATTGCCGTATATCTTGACGGTCCCCTTACTGTCAGATCTCAGTGACAGATCAAGGCCAATCTCTGGCTTTTTCGGCTTTTTGGTGTTGTTCAAGAATGGAACACCATTTACAGAACTAACATTGACCTCAAAGGGTTGGGGCGGGAATTTGACAGAGATCATAGCTTCGACGTAATCAGGTTTCACGGTGACTTGGAAGGTATCGTTGAAACCCAATCCGTAAAGCCACGTAGATGCCAGGAAACGCGTGATTTGCACTGTATGCACTTTAGATTCAGTGCCGTTATTGAGCACGGCAACAATCTCGACATTGTTGATCCCAGGTTTCAAGCTGCTTATCGGTAGATCGTATATCACACCGTTTTCGTCACCTGCCTGGCTGAAGGTTTGTCTGCCCACTCTGAACTCGGCGATGCCTATAGTACCGGTGCCTGCTTCGGAACCGTTCCAATCGATGTTGACAGTCAGCTCTGTACCGTAGGTTTCGGTGCCAAACAAGAAGAACCCGTGCTCCGACTCGATTGACTCGATGTGGGGCACATCTGATTGCGCGGGTTCGGTGTCACGAACGGGGTCCTCTGGCAGCGCAGTCTCGATGATGTCCTCAGATTCCTGGGTTTGTTGGCCAAGCCAGGGTTCAAAGTCTACATAGCTGCTTACGCGGTTGCCATCTCCATCGGGGTTCGACGTGGGATGATAAGGGCCAGAGGTATCGCCCCACCAATTGTTCCTGGCATTAACGGTGGTATCAGCCGCGTTGTTGTACAAGCCGTAGCTGCCGTTATCGTAGATGTTATTGTATCGTATGATGGATAAAGACAAATCACCAGAGGTACTAATGCCCCGCCCAGAATTATCGTAAATATCATTGTGACTAATAGTAGGTGAAGCGTTGCTGATCGAGATTCCATTATATTTACTGTAGCGAATGATCGAGTTGGCGATTTGTACATCACTGCTTTCGATTCCAATCCCAGATCCATACTCGATAATGGTATAGTCCAGTTGCCCCCCACTCATCCCTTCAAAGCTCATATACCCCCAATTTGTCACACCAGTCTGACGGGTGAAAATCACAGGATTGTCACTAGTTCCTAATGTCCTCAAGGTGCCATAGACGTCAACAGATGGATAGGACAAATTGTGAACCAACTCCAATCGTACTCCAGCCTCGATAACAAGAACGCCGGAAGAATTGATCCTAAAACGCTCCGAGATATGCAATGGATAATCGCTCAGCCAACTTGGCCAGGTGTGAGTGCCAGTCAAATATTGTCCATTTGCTAACACATAAACTGCATCTTCTCCATTCTCGCTAAAGGTGTTGGTGTTGGCAAAGGCTGCGCTGAGTTTGTCTACTTTGACTCTGACCGCATAGTCGGTGTTGCCGGAAATGGTGTTTCCCGATACCACCGGTAAACCGTCTACTAATTGTATACCAGATAGATCTATGCCAACCCCATTGTTATTTGCGATCGAACAGCCGGATATGATCGGTGAGCTGTTCTCCCCACTACCTGAACCACTATCAGATACATCTATGCCATTATCGCCGTTGTACGCAATCGTGCAGTCAGACACTATGGGTGAAGCATAATCGATGTCAAGGCCGTACAAACCGTTATTGACAATCGTGCATCCTGAAATAATTGAGGATCCTCGATTTATGCGTATTCCGACTTGATCGTTATCCGTGATAATGCTATCCGAAATCTTTGGTGAAGCATTGCCGATCGAAATGCCATCATAATCACCATACCGGATGGTAGAGTGGGAAATATGCACATCATCGCTTTTGATTGAGATGGCTCCTGCATACTCGATAATGGTATGTTCGACAACGCCCCGACTGCCTTCTCTAAATATCAGACTAGACCAGTTACCCGAACTCCCTTGACGGGTAAAAATCACAGGATTATCACTAGTTCCCAATGTCCTCAAGGTACCATAGACATCAACAGATGGATAGGACATATTGTGGACCAACTCCAGTCGCACCCCAGCCTCGATAACAAGAACGCCGGAAGAGTTGATGCTAAAACGTTCCGAGATATGTAATGGATAATCGCTCAGCCAACTTGGCCAGGTGTGAGTGCCAGTCAAATATTG
>JAAEPW010000663.1 GCA_024232355.1 Chloroflexota bacterium
CACGCTCGACAGTATCGAGAAAAAGCTACTGGAAACCCGCGTATGGGACGGCGCGTCAAATACCCAGATAAAGGAACGCGGAATAGATATGGTCGCCGCCCTGTTCCGTCACGAAGTCAATCGCAACCAGGACCCGCAACTGCACACTCACAGCGTGATAGCCAACATGGCCCGCTCCGCGGACGGCAAGTGGCGATCCATCGAGCCTGCCAGCCTGTTCCAGAACAAGATGGCGGCGGGAGCCATGTACAGGAATGAACTGGCAATGAACGTGCGTGAACTGGGCTATGAGATTGAGCGTACACACAAGGACGGCCGGTTCGACCTGAAAGGCGTTCCTGAGTCCGTGATGGAAGCCTTCTCCACCCGCTCCCAGGAAATCCGGGAGGCACTGGAAGGATATGACATTAAAAACGCCAAGACGGCGGCAAACGCCGCGTTGATGACAAGGGACCACAAGGTCACCGTTGATCGCGCACAGCTGCTTGATGGGTGTGTGAATCGGCATGCAAAAGTGACCCACCTGTTTTTGTTAAAGTCCGCGCCTTTAAGCACGGAGCAATTCACAGGTGTTATTGATGGAAAGTGCAGC
>JAAEPW010000664.1 GCA_024232355.1 Chloroflexota bacterium
ACCAGCAGCATCCGCTCGCATGCTCTTGTAGAGTGGCACCCGCAGACAATCCGCTCGGCCAAGGTGTGGTTCAGGTAGGTGGCTGGAAAGGCGCAGTCCGGTGCGAGTTCCCTGAGAGAGGCAACGAACTCCGCCGCGTTTTCGTTGGGTCCCTGTCTACACGTGTGGAAGTCGAAACAGGCACGCGCAACGTTCGTGGAACATCTGAAGCGACGGCGGATGGCAGCTCGGAAGACGTCGTGCGTAGTGGCAGCTTCGGTCATCGCAGCAACGACGGGGTCATTCCCAAACTGCCGTAGCCCCTCCTGGCCCAACAGACTGAAAAGCAGACTGTTTTTGGTGGACGCGCCCAGAGCTTCCCCCCGTTCCAGCTCGACCAACCGCAACCAGGCATCGAACGCCGCAATCCATGTCGAGTATGGGACAGGTGGGTCGCCTGGGTGTTGCAGAAAGGGAGCTGGCATGGGCACTTGCAAACGGCCTGTGGCTGGCATGTTTGCAAAGAAAGGAGAGCGTAATGTGGCACGAAATGTATACAAAAACAGCAGTGTTAGGCCTGTAGTGTAATTCCCCTGCTGCATACATGTACGACAATTAGAAGCCAAACTGTGGTTGAGAAAACAGCGTAAATTCACTTACGGCGCACACACGTTCGTAGGGCTGCTTGATGCACGGGAGGGCTC
>JAAEPW010000665.1 GCA_024232355.1 Chloroflexota bacterium
AGTGAATGCCTTTCGCCCCGCCGAATAGTGAAAGACCTGCACCGGCGAAAAAACTCACTCGATAACCCTTGATCTGTACAAGCACGTGCTGGGGGGTGAGAAGCGCCTCGATTTATGGCTACTCACCCACCTGGCATGGTGTGCTTTCGATAATCAGGGCTATGAGACTAGTGCATTTTGGCATAAATGAGCCATTGGTTTGACACCAGGAGGAAATGAGGTAGAATTCGCCGATCCTAGAGAAACAGAGGTGAATTCTATGCCAGGACCCAAACCTCCTGAAGTATGTTTGACCGACGTGATGCGTCGGGGTTTAGAAAAGCTAGTCAAGCGATATAGTACCCGTCAGCAAATTGCCTTACGAGGCCGCATCATCTTGCTGGCTGGCGATGGACTGAACAACGGTCAGGTTGCCCGAGATCTCAAGATCAGCGTCGATATGGCACGATTGTGGCGAACACGCTGGTTAGTGTTGGAGCCCATTCCCTTGAGCGATTTGAGCATCGAAGAGCGCCTGGAAGACCTGCCCCGTCCGGGGGCGCCCTGCCAGATTACGGCAGACCAAGTTTGCCAGATAGTGGCGCTGGCCTGCAAGGTGCCTGAAGAATCAGAGCGTCCGATCAGCCACTGGACAAGCCGCGAAATTGCGGACGAAATCAAGAAACGAGGCATAGTAGACAAAATCTCACCCAGACACGCGGCGAGACTTTTAAAAAGAGGGTGATCTCAAGCCTCACCGGATCCGCTATTGGCTGACAGACGTTCAAGATGAGCAATTTGATGATAAGGTTGAAGACATCAATGCTTTGTATCGCCAGGCACCCAAGCTGGTTAAGAAAGGTGAACGGGTGATGAGTACGGATGAGATGAGTGGCGTGCAAGCCCGGGAGCGCAAGCATCCGAGCTTGCCGATGGCCCCAGGCAAAGTAGAATATCAGGAGTTCGAATACATTCGACACGGCACTCAGTGTTTCATCATCAACTTGGACGTAGCTAGCGGTCACGTGGTCACGCCCTCTTATGGCCATACCCGAAACGAGCAAGATTTCCTGAATCACATTCAGCGCACGGTCGAGGCTGACCCCTTGGTCACCAGATGGCACTTTGTGGTCGATAATCTCAACGTCCATCAATCTGAATCCCTAGTCCGATACGTAGCTGACGAGTCGGATACCGCCACAGACTTGGGAGTCAAAGGCAAGCGAGGCATCTTGAAATCGATGAAGACTCGCGCTGCCTTCTTGAGTGACCCATCGCACCGAATTGTCTTCCACTACACGCCCATTCACGCTTCCTGGATGAATCAGATCGAAATCTGGTTCAGCATCTTGGCCCGCAAACTACTCAAACGTGGCAATTTCACCTCCGTCGAAAACTTGGTCGCCAAAGTCTTGGCGTTCATCGAATATTACAATCGTACAATGGCCAAGCCCTTCAAATGGACTTACAAAGGCAAGGCGCTCAGAGCGTAACCGCAGGCTTATTTAAGCCGAGATGCACTAGGGTGATGACCCCGACAGCACAAGGGGCAAATAGACGTAATGTGTTGGGGCAAGCACTTTTACTTCAAGCGGTTCACCCATTATATACCTCGCACGCATACCTTCTCCACCCTCTGCCTTGGCCTCGACACCATAGAATTCGTTGACAAGCGTGCCGCTTGACGCCTGGGTAACAGTGACACGCACCGTCAGTTCCTCTAGGCTATAGGCCTCCTTCAGGTCACCCAACCACCACGACACCTCATTGTTGTCTTTGATGAGCGTACAGGTAATGCCGCCCTCACAACTGCCATCCACATAAGACACACCACTGGGCAACACATCCGTCACCTCGACCCCTATGAGAGGACTACCACCACTCTTGGTCACGTTGATGGTAAACGTCAGTTCTTGGCCCACCATAACCGGATTGGGCCAGGCCGTTTTGGAGATCGACACGTGGAACTGGCGCACGGTCGTCGTCACCGGCGAGCCGTGTAGCAATCCCGCACCGTCGGCGACGGCGGCATAGTTATGGTTGACGATCGACGCACCGTCAGACAGGCTGGCGTCAACGGTCACCCACAAGGTCATCTTTAGAACAGAATCAGCGTCCAGCTTGCCCACGCTCCAGACAACTTGATCTCCAACCTCACGACAATCAAAAGACACACAGGCACCAGCCTCTGCCTGGCAATCGCATTCGCCAAAGGTGGTAAAAGCCGGCAACACGTCGCTGACCACCAGGTTGCGCGCAAGACCTCCCCTGTTGTCCACCCGTAGCAAATATTTCAAACGCTCGCCGGCACACACCACC
>JAAEPW010000666.1 GCA_024232355.1 Chloroflexota bacterium
GAGTTTCGCCTGGATACCGATGGGGACTTGACAATTTCCGGCGACCTCGTTACCGGGGGGAGTGGCAATTGCGCCCCACCGAATCCGGCTTGTGACGGAGTTTTCTTGCCCGATTACAACTTGCTGGCTATTCAAGAGCACGCCGAGGCTATGTGGGAAAACAAGTATCTCCCAGCAATCGGCCCGACCCGTGTGGGCATGCCGATTAACGTCAATCAAAAAGTTGCTGGCATTCTGAACGAATTGGAAACAGCCCACATCTATATTGAGCAACTCAACAACACACTTGGGGAAAAAGAGACTGAAATTGTTGATCTCGAGGCCCGCCTGACCACGCTGGAGCAGGCAATGGGTGTGCGTCCTGCCTCCTTCTTTTGGACCATCCTCCCGTGGCTGTTGGTTGGTGTTTTGCTGCTGGTCGTCGTAGGGGCGTTGGGTATGGGGCTCTACGTTGCCAAGAGATCGAGATAGGGACGACTTTACTGTCCAGTTAACTTGACTGGCGGTGGATGGACAGCCGAACCTTTGACTTTCCACGCTGACATATTCTACACACGACGGGCCTGTTTCATTCAGGCCCGTCGTAATTTCTGTATGTAGGTTACCTCGGCTACAAATTGAAGTTTTTGAGTAGAAATACCCATAAAAAATTCTTGTAGGAGGGAAACTTTCATGCTACAATATTGGCGCTCCTATTACCACTGTGATTGCGTTAGCATTGTGTCAACAATTTAATAGTCTACCCAAGAGGAGGGCACCTATGTCTAAATTATTCCCAGTTTCACAGAGATGGCTTCGTTGGAGCGGCCTGCTTCTGGCCATCGTATTGTTCAGCGCGGTGCTGATCTCGAGAGCGAACGCTGAAACAGCCTTATTCGATATCGAGACCGTGGCCTTTAGTAAATTCTTTACACCGGACACCATTGGCCCCGGTTCCACTACTACCCTCTCTTTCAGCATTGTCAATCCCGACCCGGCGACTCTGACCAACCTGGAATTTACGGATACCTTGCCGGTTAGTGTCACGATCGCTACCCCGGCGAACGCCGCGGCGACCTGCGACAGTGTGCTCGTCGCCCCGGACGGCGGCAGCACCATCAGCTTTCACGCCGACCGGTTTGGAGAATACGAAACGTGTATCATCACCGTAGACGTGACCAGCAGTGCTGTTGGGCGGCACGAGAACATCTCGGGGCAATTGACCTCGGATTCCGGTGAGCACGGCAACGCCGTCGCCAGCCTGACCGTGGACGCAGGATTACCCGGATTCAGCAAAAGCTTCTCGCCCAGTTCCATTCCTCCCGGTGGTACCAGCACGCTGATATTTACTATTGACAACATCGCCAATCAGGTGGCGCAGAGTTCCCTGCGCTTTAGCGACCTGTTACCGCCCGGGATGGTCATCGCTGCCCTACCCAATGCTTCCACTGACTGCACCAGTGGCTCGCTCATTGCTGATTCTGGAACAAACCTGATCTACTTTTCCTCTGGTTCTGTGGCCGCGTCTTCGAGTTGCAACGTCGCCGTTGACGTGACCGTTGCCGACTTTGGCGAGTACGTCAACATCTCGGGGGAACTGACTGGGTCTGGGTGGACGAGCGGCAAGGCCAGCGCCGTGTTCGACGCCCCGCGCAAATTCCTGATCAAATCCTTCACCGACGATCCCGTCGCGCAAGGTGATAGCGTGACCCTCGAGTTCACCGTCACTAACCTCGACCGGTCGAACCCGGTGACCGACATCACCTTTAGCGACGATCTGGAAGACACCCTCCCGGGCCTGGCGGCAGTTGGCTTGCCCCTGGCCGACCCCTGCGGCGCGGGTTCCCAGTTGATTGGGACCAGCACCATCACCCTCACCGACGGCGACCTCCCGGCGCAAGGATCCTGCACCTTTAGCGTCACCCTGCAAGTACCCCCCGCAGCCTCCGCCGGGGTCTATACCAACACGACGAGCTCCGTCAGCGCCTGGATTCTTGGCGACACCGCCATTCACGACCCCGCTGTAGACCGCCTCGTCGTCTCGGCCGCACCGCGCCTGGTCAAGACCTTTGACGACCCGGTGGCTGCCGGCAGCACCGTCACTCTGACGTTCACCATTACCAATACCAGCCCGATTTCGGGTGTGACGGATATCAGCTTCGAGGACATCTTTCCCGTCCAGTTGCCGACTGCGGCCTATGTGCCATCCACTGGCTTTTGCGGTGTTGAATCGGTGGCTACATTCACGCCTCTTTATAATCCTCCCCCTCCGGGGGATACTATCCCGGCGAACCTTGTCGTCTCTGATGCCAATCTGGCAGCAGGAGATTCATGTACCTTTGATCTGGTTCTCAATGTTCCCGTAGACACTCCGAACGGTTTTTACGTCAATACAACCAGTTCTATCATCGCTACGGTCGGTGGCACGTTAGTGGAGGGCGCTCCGGCCACTGACTACCTCGAGGTCGTCGCCGCGCCGGACTTGCACAAGTCTTTCGACGATCCCGTCATCCCTGGCGACATCGTCACACTCGAGTTCACCATTAGCCACGACGACTTTGCACCTGGCGACGCTACCAACATTGCCTTTAGCGACGATCTGACCTTCCTGCCGGACCTTGCTGCCACCAACCTGCCGCTCCCTGACGTCTGTGGGCCGGGTTCTCTGATCAGCGGCACCACGAACCTGGACTTTAGCGGCGGTAGCCTCACACCGGGTGATTCGTGCGTCTTTAGCGTCACGCTCCAGATACCGGTTGATGCTGTCTCGGGAATCTTTGAAAACGAGACCTCCAACGTCACCGCCGACGTGTTGGGACTGGCGACGACGGGGAACCCGGCGCAGGACGATCTGACCGTCGCGGGGCTTGCTCTCACCAAAACCTTTGTCGACGATCCGGTCATTCCTGGCGATACCGTGATTCTGGAATTCAGCATCGTTAACGCGAGCACGGTTCACACGGCCACGAGCATCGCTTTTACGGATAATCTGGCCAATGTCCTGCCTGGCACGCCTGACATCACGGCGATCGACTTGCCCAACTCTGACGTTTGTGGTCCGGGTTCTTTGATCGATGGCACCACGAACCTGAACTTTAGCGGCGGGAGCCTCGACCCAGGAACATCGTGTACCTTTACGGCTACCCTTCAGGTTCCCTCCGGCGCTGCCTCTGGCACGTATGGCAACGTGACCACCGGTTTTCGTGCTGTCATTGATGGATCGCTAGTTTACCTCGAAAATGCAGCGGACAAGTTGACTATTTCTTCCGACTGGCTGCTGTTTGACAAATCCTTCACCGACGACCCGGTCGTCCCCGGCGACCCGGTGACCCTCGAGTTCACCATCACCAACCTGGACGCCGCGCAGAGTGTGAACAACGTCGCCTTTAGCGATGACCTGGACGCAGTCCTGTCGGGCCTGGTCGCCACCGGCCTGCCCGCGAACGACGTCTGCGGCGCAGGCTCCCAGATCGCTGGGACGAGCACACTTGCACTCACAGGCGGCGATTTGGGGCCGGGAGGGTCGTGTACGTTCAGCGTTGACCTCCTGTCGCCTGATGGAGCCGCGTTCGGCGTGCACCGCAATACGACGGCAGAGATCACGGGTACTATCGGCGGCCTCAATGTTCGCGGAGACCCGGCGATGGACGACCTACTGGTCAGCGGCTTGACGTTTTCCAAATCCTTTGATGACCTCACGGTCGCCGGAGGCAACCCGGTGCTCACATTCATGATCCAGAATCCCAGCACGGACACGGTTGCAAACGCAATCGAATTTTCGGATGACCTCGACGCCGTGATTTTGGGTCTCGTGGCGACTGGCCTACCTGCGAGCGATGTCTGTGGTCTGGGTTCCCAGTTCGAGGGCACATCGTCGCTCAACCTGCGCACTGGCAGCCTCGAGCCGGAAGGGTCGTGCACGTTCAGCGTCACGCTCCAGGTTCCTATCACAGCCACGGCAGGGAACTATGTCAACATCACCAGTGATCTCTTCTTGGGCGGTATCAAGGCCAGCGACCCGGCTGTCGCCCCCTTGACGGTCGAACCGCCGCCAGCTTTTAGCAAGAGCTTTGCGCCCGATTCCATTTTGCTAGGCGGCATCAGCACACTGGGTTTCACCATCGACAACACGGCTAGCGCGTTAGCAGCGAGTAACCTCGACTTTACTGATACCCTGCCGTCTGGGGTGACAGTTGCCGACTCGCCAAATGCTTCTACCACTTGTACCGATGGCACAATTACCGCCGTAGCGGGCACGGGCAGCGTCACCTACAGCGGCGGCACAGTGGACGCAGGAGCGAGTTGTGTTGTCCAGGTTGATGTCACCGGCATCGCGGTGGGAACACACCTCAACATCACCGGTGACTTGACCTCCTCTTCAGGGAACAGCGGCCTGGCCAGCGACACGTTGATCGTGGATCCCGTTGCCGATCTTGCCATCACCAAGAGCGACTCGCCCGACCCTGTCCTCGGGGGCAGGACCCTGACGTACACCCTCGTGGTGACTAACTATGGTCCCAGCGAAGCCACCAATGTCTACGTTCTCGACGCATTACCTGACGAATTCACTCCCTCTGGTAATACCTGTGGTGCTTCCGGCACCCTCTGGACCTGGAATATTGGCTCGTTGTCTATGAACGACACGTATACTTGCACCATCTATGGCATGGTCGACGCCGGGTTTAGTAGTCTCATAACCAACACTGCTACTGTGGCATCGGACGTTTTCGATCCGCAACTTGCCAACGACACTGTGACCGAAACGACTTGGGTCGAAGGATTTCCCTCCATCGACACGTTTACCCTCTCGGCAAAGCCAGACCAGTTGTACGCCAATGGACTGGACGAGGCCACGTTGATGGTTACAGCGACCAACGTGTATGGCTGGGAAGATTGGTTCGCCGGGCATGTGGTCACATTCAGTGCAAGCTTGGGAAATCTCTACCCAGTGACCGCGACGTTGGATACAAACGGCACGGCGAGCATCATCTACACAGTGGGGCTAGTTCCCGGCACAGATGCCGTTACAGCTACGGTGGCGAATCCAGGGGGGGAAAAGATAGCCACCACGACCTTGAACTTGCAGGTCAACCCCCTAGCCGGTAAACTGGTTTCCACCTTTAGTAGCGAGTTGATTACGTACACCTTTGTGGTCAGTAATGTTTTTGCAGAGCTCCAGCAGGGAGTCGTGTTGACTGGCACTGTGCCAGAAGGTACCATTTTCGTCGCTGCTACTGGTGGTATCTCTGTCGCGCAGGGGGCGCAAATTTACGTTGTCTCGCCAGCAACTGATCTGGCCTATGGGCAACGAGTCACCTTGACCTGGACCGTGCAAGTTCCCATGTCTACGTTGGGTGAGATTGTGTCCAGAGCCTGGGCCGAGAGTCTGACAGCCCGGCTGGGGATCACCTCGCTTGATTCTATCTATCGTATTCTCTTGCCCACCAAGTACAAAAATGCAGAGTTCTGACAGGTGAGCAATACTTTTCACACAAGTAGGCAAAACTCAATAGTCGGGGGTAATGAAATCCCCCGACTATTGCTTTTGGCGATGGTCGGTTCCACGGGGCGTTTGTAAGCCGGTGAGGCCAACCGAGTTCTGCCAAAACCTTGTCGCAGGCAAAAACAACTCTACCTAGAACGCGACCGAGTTAGTTTTCTCCAGAGAATCTGGGGGAGACCTGGTAGTAGCTGTTGGGCAGGACGTGGGCTTTAATCGGCGTATTCCCAGTTCGGAGGGTGAGGTGGATCTGATTGCCTGGGTCAGCTCTGCCCCGAATGCCGTGATCCTCTCGCAATACTTTCACGATATCTTTCACTACCAAACAATTCGGCCCCTAACAGCATGGTCACGCAGCACATCCAAGAATTTCTCGTCTATATCAAACCCGCATAGCGGCGGCGGTATTTTTCCAATAGTGTGGGGCAAACGGAACCTTTGGAAGAGCTAGAACGTCTATAGAGACTCTTGAAAAAGTAGTCATATCTGGACAGTAGGATGAAAACTGTAAGACTATGATGGGTGAAGCATCGTAATCATTCTAAAGTAGCTACCGTAGCATCAAAA
>JAAEPW010000667.1 GCA_024232355.1 Chloroflexota bacterium
CTCAACAGTGGTTCGTCTCCTAGCCTTATCCAAGCGCAGCTAGCGGCCTCATCGAGTGCTAGGGTTCCTCGAATATGCCTACATTGTCCTCGGGGCTTCAGACAGTCTCTTGCTTATTGTCCTCTGCCTGCCCGATTGGCTCCAGAGCCGTGAGGTAGGTTCTGTCGTGCCCTATTTCGGGCACACCGCAGTTATAGCCTGCGGTTGGCCTTCACACCTACAGCTTGCAAGGCGCACCATCGGCCCTACGTCAGCATATCCTCACCATTACAGTGAGGCGTTGGCTTTTTAGGGCATCCTACTCCGCCAAGGCTTGCGGCTTGGTCGCCTGCTCCGGCTTTACGTGCGATGTTCCAACGCCAGAGAGCACTTGGCAGGTTTCCCCGTTCCGTGTGTCCATTTTCCGTGACTTTAGGACGGCACTCTGCGCCGTGTCCCTCGTATCGTGTGGTAACCACGTACGCTTCGAGTACGTGGTCGAATAGAGACAACTTCCCTTTTGGGCCTGCCGTCTGCCTTTCGGACAACTAGCCGTTCAGCAGGTTTAGCGTCACGACGCTTACATACCTTTGTCGAAAATCCTGTCCATAGCCACCTGCTCGGGGCGTCACCGCTTTCGGCTAGCAGTTTATCCCCTTTCTGCCCTTGCACTCCAACATTTGAGAACCAGTCGCCTGCTGTAGGGCAGTGCTTTCGCTCCACCACATAGAGGATAGGAACTAATCACGTTTCTATCACGTGATCTCACCTATATGGACACGCAGTTGTAAAGATTACTCTTTCTGCTCATCTTCCCTGACGCTCTTTACGAACGTTGGTTTCGAGCAAACGGGTCGCTCGCGCCAAGAAAAGCTCGAAGCATTGGAAAGGAGGAAACACTCTGGAAATTTGCTACTGTTGTCCAGTGGGTGAACAGCATAAATAGTGCTAGGCAATTATCCGCCCATGATGCTGTAAATCCCACCTGTTCAAAGCCTAGCCAGCAGAGCAGTAGTGAACCCCACGTGCAAACCCGGTAACGGGAGTACGGAGCTGGGGGAACCAAGAATGTAGGCCGCGCTATTGAGCCTCGAAATTTTGTATTGTGGTCAAATGGGATAACTCCTGATGAAGCAAGGAGGAAAGCCGACGCACTGCGATCAGTGGAAGGCAGAAGCCCTGAAAGCGATATGGCAAGCAAGCAGGGCACCACCGGGGTCTAAGAACGGGGCATGCATTCAAAAGGACAACTCGGGAACTTGGGAGCGCCCATTGTCTCCCTGCCGCAAGTCAGAAGATGGGGTACTGACATTAAACAAGAGCCCAGGCGCTGAGTAGGAAAACTCCAGCCTACGCAGCGAGCCAAGAAGACGGGACACAAACAAAAGAGGAGGATGCAAGGTATCGGGGAACGAGCGACGAGCGAAGAACCCCGAGATGGACGATGGGCAGTCGTAGCGGAGCATAGTACCGATGACGTGTGTACGTATGACGTCCGCGTCGGGAAGGTGGGGAACCGAAGCCCAAGGGACCCACTGTAGGGAAGGCGAAGCCGGACACAACGTTTTGCTAGAGGGAAAGATGGAAGATACGCCGAGATCACAAACCGTCTCAACGAAACTAGAGCAAATTGCGGAACAGGCTGGAGCGTATCCAGATACGGCGTTCACAACGTTGATACACCTCATTGACGAGGAATTCCTACGAGAAGCATTCCACCGAACAAAGAAAGATGCAGCACCAGGGATAGACCGGGTAACGGCGACAATGTACGCCAAGAACCTGGACAGAAACCTGGCAAACTTGTACGAGCGACTGCGAAAAGGGCAGTACAAAGCAACACCGGTAAAACGGGTCTGGCTCGACAAGGACGATGGAAAGAAGCGCCCGATAGGGATAACGATCCTCGAAGATAAGATTGTTCAGCGAGCGGTAGCGATGATACTGGTGTCAATCTACGAGCAAGAGTTCTACGAGTTCTCGTATGGATTTCGACCAAATCGCAACCCGCACCAGGCACTGCACGAACTTCGGGAGCGGTGTATGGAAATGGGCATCGGCTGGATCGTGGATTTAGATGTAAGTGGGTTTTTCGACAACATCGAACACGATAAACTGCGAGAGATACTCAAGCAGCGAGTCAGCGATGGAGGTATCATTCGCCTGATCGGAAAATGGTTGAACGCAGGGGTGATAGACGGGGAGGAATTGATATTCCCGGAGAAAGGCACACCTCAAGGTGGTGTTATTTCACCCGTACTTGCGAATGTATTCCTGCATCACGTGCTAGATGACTGGTTTGAACGGCAAGTCAAACCCCGAATGAGAGGACCGGTATTCCTAATCCGATTCGCTGATGACGCCGTCATCGGTTGCGTACTAGAATATGATGCCCGTCGGATAATGGAAGTTCTACCAAAGCGATTTGCTCGTTTTGGGCTGGCCGTCAATCCAGTAAAGACGAAAATGGTGCGATTCAAACAACCCAACAAATGGGAAGCTACCGATAGGAAAAACGAAGCCTTTGATTTTCTTGGTTTCACTCACTATTGGGCGAAATCGCGCCGGGGAAACTGGGTCATCAAGCGGAAAACAGCCAAAAAGAGGCTACAGAGAGCGATGAAGATGTTCTGGCAATGGTGCCGACAAAATCGCCATCTCCCACTCAAGGAACAACACAAGAAATTGTGTCAGAAACTGCGCGGATACTATCAATACTATGCCGTTCGGGACAACTCATCGGCGTTAAGAAAGATTTACCGACACGTTGAACGGGCCTGGCGTTATTGGTTAAGCCGACGCACTCGCAAGAGTAAAATTCCTTGGGAGAAATGTAACAAGCTCTGGAGACACTACCCGCTGCCTAATCCCAAGATTATCCACAACATCTGAATAGCTTGTGGGGTAGCAAAGTTGTGTGCCAGAGGAAACAGCGAAGCCTCTGGTTAGCCACTGGCGAGCGTAGGGTATAGCAACCGTAGGTTGCACATAGCCCTCGTGAGCCTATGGTTACCGACGAACCGGATGCGCTAATCGTGCACGTCCGGGTCTGTGGGGGGCGCGGCGGGTAACCGCTGCGCCTACCCGGCACCGAAGCGACGCTAGCAAGAACATTATACACTCAAGTGGTCGGCATGGTCAAGGGAGAATTGAGTTTTCGTCGAGACTCTCCTTGAAGATTGAGCCGATAGGCATTGTGGACCAAGCGGTCCAGGATGGCGTCCCCGATGGTTGGATCAGGGAAGCGGACGTGCCACTCAGCAACAGGCACCTGAGTGGCAACCATAGTAGATGATCGACCATAGCGATCGTCCAAGATTTCGAGCAGGTCTTGAGACTGAGTGCGAGTCAGAGGATCACGCAGCCAATCGTCGAGGAGCAGGAGTTGGGTTCGGGCAAAGGTGTCAAGGAGTTTGGGATAGGAACCGTCGGCGTGGGCGAGAGTGGTCTGGTGAAGAAGACGAGAGGTGCGCAGATAACGGACGGCAAAGTTGTGCCGACAGGCGGAATGGGCAAGGGCAGAGGCCAAGAAGGTTTTGCCAACGCCGGTCGGGCCCAGGACGAGGATATTGAGATGTTGGCTGATCCATTCACCCTGGGCGAGTTGGAGAACAAGACGACGGTCGATACCGCGAGAGGGGGAAAGATCAAGGCACTGTCCTGTACGGACAGTACAGGGTCTTCGATGGTGGCCGGGAGAGGCAATCGAGCAACCCTCAATCGTCGTTGTAGACGGTTGTTATCACGACGGATGCACTCCCGGTCGATGAGCAGACCGAGGCGATCCTCAAAGGGCAGTTCAACATACTGGGGGTTGTGAAGTTGCTCTTCGAGGGCCGCACGAAAAGCAGGCATGCGGAGTTGGGTCAGTTTGTCGAGTAACGGCTGAGTAAGCATAGCATATCTCCTTAATGATAGTAGGTTTGGCCACGGATGTTTTCGTGGTCGGTTGGGACAACAGAAGCAGGTTCTTCGGGTTCGACTTGGTCGAGTTTGGCGTCGAGGATATTCTTAACTCCCTTGTAGGAGTGAATACCAGCAGGAAGGGCACGACGACAGGCAGCCTCGAGACGTTCCTCAGTGTAGCGTTTAGCAAGGCGTAGAATACCCATGCAGGAACGATAAGCCTGTTGAGGATGTTTGCGGGAAGCAAGGAGAGCCTGCACAAGTTGGACTGTGTGTGGGCCAATAGTCTCGGCCCAACGAGTGAAGCGGTCAGGCGACCATTCCTGATACTTCTGGTGAGAGAGCGGCATATGTTCCGAGATCGTAGTGTGCCTCCCACGGGAGTTGGTGCGACAATGAGAAGCGACCCGACGGTTCTTGAAAAAGATCTCGATGGTATGCACGGTAGCGCGAACGTAGACCTCCTCACGGATGAGGGTGTGTGGGACACTGTAGTAGTGCTTTTCGAACTCGATATGATAATCGATGTTGACGCGTGCCTTTTTCCAGACTGCAAATTCGTAGGGCGTTTCAGGAAGGGGCTTGAGGGCTGGTTGATCCAACATCTCGAAGAGTTCACGGCGGGAACGACCGAGGTGTTTCATCAGTTTTGCGTCGAGTTCGTCGAGCAGTTCACGAATGGCCTCATTCAAATCGGCGAGGCTGAAGAAAGTGTGATTTCGCAGACGAGCAAGGATCCAGCGCTCGACCACCTGGACACCAACTTCCGCCTTGGCCTTGTCTTTGGGCTTGCGAACGCGTGCCGGAATGACCGCCGTACCATAGTGTTGAGCCAAGTCTTGGTAGGTGGGATTCAAGTCTGGTTCGTAGCGACAGGGGTGTTTGACACCTGCCTTGAGATTGTCTGGCACAACGATCTCGGTTACACCGCCAAAGAAAGTGAACATGCGGACGTGGGCGCCGATCCAGTTGGGCAAGTCTTGGCTCCAGTGGGCTTCGGCATACGTGTAGTTGCTGGCACCCAGTACACCGACGAATATTTGAGCTTGGCGGATCTCGCCGGTGTCGGGATCGACGACGGGAACTGTCTGACCGGCATAGTCCACAAAGACCTTCTCTCCACCTTTGTGGGAGAGTCGCATCGAGGGCTTTAACTTTTTGGCCCACCGGCGGCAAAGTTCACAGAACTGACTATAGCCATATCCGTCCGGGTGGGCTTCGCGATACTCAACCCACAGGAGACGTAGGGTGACATTCTTCTTTCGCAGTTCGGTGTGAATGATGGACCAGTCGGGACAGGGAATGACTCTTGAACTTGAACGTGCTGGCGCGGGAAAGAGGAGCCGAAAGAGCGCATCCTCATCCAAGTCTGTGGGGATCGGCCAGTTCAGCCCTGCTTCTTTGGCACGTCGCAGGTACTCGCCGACCGTGCTGTGGGAGATGGAGCAACTACGGGCAATTGCTCGGTTCGTTAATCCGCACTCCCACTTCAAACGAAGAACTTCGCGTATTTTGCGCATGGTTAACCTTTCTTGGGACATCTTTACCTCCTTGGGTTTTTGGAGACAAAGAATGCCACAAAACTATATGATTAGCCAGCACCGCTTCTTACTCGATCAGATATGCTTTCAAGGATTCCGGCGGCATGCCGTCCACTGATTCCGGTCTTCCCGGAAAAATGGACGCCATGCCGCCGGAACTGCTGGTCGGCACAGTCCGGAACCGCTGGTCGGCATCCATCGGATTCGCTGGTCGGCATGGCCCGGATTACGCAACCAAGCAATCAACACGTGACGAGCCATCGAGTTTCACACATCCCAATAGTACCAAAGTACGGATTGACAACGCACGACAAATACACTATACTATACTTATCTTCGTGTAAGACAACACGGCACAAACACGATCAAAGGAAAACAGTGGAACTCGAACTCATCATCCAATCCATCGGTACCATCACCAATTTTTCGCAAAATGGAGGCCAGTCAAGGGCAAGAAAGAGTCCAAAAAGCCTCCAGAGAGCGGGAATTGCAAATCGGGGACTGA
>JAAEPW010000668.1 GCA_024232355.1 Chloroflexota bacterium
CGTCGCCAGTCGCTACGCCTGATCTATCTCATTGTCCACTGTCGCCGCTTCCTTTGATCCTGCCATCAACTGCTGACTGCGCTACGCAAAGCGACGAACACGACTTTTCCTGTCCCCGCGAATGGGCAACTTTGGTTGTCTGGGACCCTCATTTATCCAGTACTTTTCCACCCAATAGCAATACGTCTATCTTGCCGCCTTGGTGGCGCGGCGAGGAGTGCCATGGTACCTTTGGGTATCCCACCTTCACCCGACTACCGAAGCCCGTCTCGTTCGCTGGCAGGTTTGCTCTGGGAGACCCATGGAGTGACGACATGGAGGGAAGACCCGTTTGGGACCCGAGCATTCCTGAGATGTTAACGGAACGTGCACGCCGACTCGACCTCACCCGTAGGAGGCAAATAGCCGTTCTTGATGGAACCGCTGACCACGATTATCACGCCATTGTCCAAGCCGCCGCAGATGCCCACACTAGGCCTGAGGCTGCCCGAGTGGCTGAAGCTGCTGAAGTCGCTGAAATCGCTGCCGTTCAGGAAGGTGAACTGTCACCTGACGACAACGATTATGTTGACGCTGACCAGCCTGACCCTATGTGGCTCGATGAGAGTGTTTGGACTCTGCCATTCCGCCTCCCCATTGTTAGCACTCGAGTCTTACCGCCTACGTCACCACCACC
>JAAEPW010000669.1 GCA_024232355.1 Chloroflexota bacterium
AGGATGACGGTCTCCTCCCAACCTGATGGCTCCCACCAACGCTCTGGCGGCCAATATCGTTCCAACGGTTCTCCCGCCGCCACCCGCCGCCCCATCTCGCGGGCGGCAAAATACTCTTGCAGCAACTGGTGGTAAAAGCGCACTGTAGAGTCGCTGGCGTCCAATAACGTGGCACTGCTCGCCAGGTACAAGAGCCGCTCAACGTCACAATCCAGCGCCACCTGATCGAGATGGGCCGCCGCCCACCCGTGCTCCACGGTCGTCCCGCGCCCCCGCTCATCCTGCATCGCATAGGCCAGCGCGGCCAGGGCCTCCTTCTGACACTCGACCTCGATCCAGTCTTGCGAGTGTCGCTTCTTCTCCCGGCCCAGCAACGTGTCCACAAAGGCGGCAAACAGTTTGGCGCGGTTGGCAGGCAGCTCGCCGCCCGCACCGGCGTATACCTGCGCCATCATCAGCAGCAGATACGGATTGCGGCCCAGCGATAACAATTGCGGTGGTTCTTTTCGCAGGCTCATCCACAGCTTGTACCGTGCTTTCCATGGCAACCAACCCAGCCCTTCCGGTATCTCTTTCGCAGTCCAGAACGCCTCCCACGTCTCCCCTGCCCTGCGCCAAGTGTTCCACAGGTCATGCACCTCATCGCCGCCCGCCATCCCCCAGAACAGCCGCTCCCCCGCCGTCTCGCCCAAATAGTTGCGCACAAAATCACGAATGCGAGTTTCGTCCAGCGGCGATACCTCGACCTTTTGCAACTGCTCCATCTTTTCCACGTAATCCAGCGCCCTGCAAGTGACCACCACGCTATCATCAGGATGCTGTTCGAGCGCATCGCGGACACGGCCCACCCGCCCGGCATAGTCCGCCTGGGGCATCTCGTTCAGCCCGTCCAGGAGCAGGATCAACCGGCCCGATGCGCGGTAGATGTCCAGGTGCGGGGCAAGCGGCCCCAGGTGGCGGGCGAGGGTAACGTCAAAGGGGCCGTCGCCCGTATAGCCGCCCAATGGCACCAACAGGGGCAGCGGGGCATGCGCGTCGGCCTTGGCCTCCAGGGCATAATCGTAGGCCAGCCGCCAGAGGGTGGTGGTCTTGCCGGAACCCGGGGAACCCAAGAGGACGATGCGGCGGTGTTCGGCCACCGCGGCCCGCAGGTCGTCCACCGGCTCGCGGCGCACCTCGGCCCGCTCGCCAAAGCCGTGCTCGGTCAGCTTTTCAAAGCCCGGCGGGATAAAGGGCATCGGCAGGTCGAGGCGGGGCCCGTCTTGGACGGCGGCGCGCACCTCGGCGATACCGGCCAGGGGAGTATAGTGGTCGAGCCAATAGTCGTACTTTTTCAGGAGCGCGTCCAGGTAAGCGAGTTCCTGGGCGCGGACGTCCTCACCCTGCACCATAACGGTGATATTGCCACCCACATCGCCGCCCACGGCCACATACCGGGCAGCTGTGCCACCGTGAGTCGCTACCACCGCATCCCCCTCGGCTTTGACGGCAACCTGTCCAATGTGGTCCCCCGCCGTTTTCTCTGGCTGTTGCAGTTCTATCTCTTCAGGACACAGGTCACACAATATCTCCGAGGGAACGGCAAAAGCGGCGTCGCGGAATTTGAGCGTGCCGTCGGCGTTGTAGGTCAGGCTGACCATCCCCACCACACGGCCCGTGCTCGGATGTTTGTTGTCCGCCATGTCCAGCACGGGCGCGCCGCTCATCCCTGGTGCAATGTTTTGGGATTCGAGTTGTAGGACGCGCCTGCCCCGGCCATCGGTGGTGGAGCCAAGGATCTTGCCCTCGGCCCACATACCTTGGAAATCGCCCACGACGGGATAGCCCAGAGCACGAAAAGTGTGGCCGTCTGTGTTGGCGCTTGGGCCCAGGATTGCGGGGGTTACGGCAGAGGGGCCTGCCCTAAGCCAAGCCGAAGGAAACGGGGACAACAAACGCAGAAAGGCGACGTCGGCATCCTGGTGATAACCGTTGGCCAAGACCTCGGCCTCTATCGGCTCGCCACCGGCTTGGAATGACAGACGCACACAGCCGCCCAGCCCAACCCCGCACGCATCCACGACGTGGGCGCAGGTGACGGCCAGGGTCGGAGTGAGGATAAAGCCGGTGCCCTGAGGGTGGCCTGTGGGGGTTTCTACGCGGACGGTGCAGGCTTTAATTTTGATGTTGGTCATTTTTTGATCGGGTTGTTAGATTCTTTGGGTTGCTCTGGATTCAGTGTTGTCAGATACCGGTTATTGTATATCCGTTAATCGGGCTTGGCAAACGGATGGCCACAGTTAAGAAAATACTCAAAAGGTTACACTTTCCTCAGTTTGGAAAATCCCCCACCCTTTTTGGGATAATTGGGATTCTGGTGCTTGACAGGACGGGAGGAGTTGGTATGATAGAGTTGATGCTGGATTTTGATGGATGGGCCATCCACAGCCTTCCATTTTGAGCCAACCAACCGCCGGACATTATTTCCTCTGTACAGGCCAACACTCTGGCCGCCGGCGAGCCGGGTTTCCCGCATCGCTTCAAGAGTCGCATCTCTCTTTGTAGCAAGACCACTAGTTTGACACCAAAGGGGGATTTGTTTCGAACTACTATAGAACATTTGTTCTATTCCGGAGGAGGTGATGGCAATGCGCAAAAAACTAGAATTCCAAGCAAATCGGATCGAGGCGGTGTTGACGATGCACAAGGTCCCAGCCCGGGTAACGGGGGGCACAGTGACGCCGCGCTGGGTGCGATTCCAAGTGCTGCCCGCGCTGGGGGCCAAGATCTCGCGCATCAAGGGGTTGAGCGAAGAGTTGGCGGCAGCGTTGGACGCGGCCAATTGCCGGATATCACGGCGGGGGGCTTCGGTAGACGTCGAGGTGCCGCGCGACGATCCGCAGCCGGTGCGGTTGCTGCCCCTCTACCGCCAGCTCGTCGAGGACGACGGTGACACGGTCCCTCCGGTGACAGCGATCTTGGGCCTGGCCGACGATGGCACGCCGCTGTTGATCCGCTTGCCTTCGCCGGACGTGGCTCACGTGTTGGTGGCGGGGACGACAGGGTCGGGCAAGACGGCGCTTTTGCAGGCGATGATCCTGAGCCTGGCGATGACAAACTCCCCTCGCGCACTGGCGCTGGTGTTGGTCGACCCGAAGCGGCGCGCCTTTGGGCTGTTCGAGGGGCTGCCTCACTTGGCGCGGCCGGTGATCTGGCAGGCGGAGGAGGCAACGGAGGCGCTCGAGAGCCTGGTTCGCTTGATGGAGAGAGGGGGGTTGGGAGACGGGGGGCCAAGCGTGGTGGTGGTGATCGACGAGTTGGCGGACCTGTTGATGGTGGGCGGAAAGCGGGCGCAGCGGGCACTGACTCGATTGACCCAGCGCGGGCGGGAAGCGGGCATTCACATAGTAGCAGCAACGCAAAAGCCTACGGCAGCAGTGTTGGGGCCGCTGGTCAAAGCGAATTTCCCGGTGCGGTTGGTGGGCCGGGTGATGAGTGTGGAGGACGCGCGCACGGCGGCGGGCTGGAGCGGGACGGGAGCGGAGCGGCTGATGGGCCGGGGGGATTTCCTGGCCGTGGCCGAGGGCCGGGTGGCGCGGTTCCAGGGAGCCTGGGTAACGGAAAAAGAGATCCGAGAGATGGTGGGGAGTGGGAAGCGGAGATCTTTTGTGTCCCGGATGTTGAAAGGAGGTGGGTAAGGTGGACGAAAGACGAAATCACGAGAGCAGACGGAACCGCTTGCTGGTGGCTGCGGGGATAGCGGCGACAGCCTTTGTCATGACGCTGGCGGTGGTGATCGGCAACCGGTTGAGCGACCAGGCGCTGGCGGTGCTGGCCGGGGCGGTGTGTGGCGTGGGGGCGGCGATCCCGACGAGTTTGTTGGTGGTGGCGGTGACTCGGCGGCAGGACGGGGTGCGAGGGGTGCAGCAGCCAGCGGCACAGCCGCAGAATGCGTATCCGCCGGTGGTGGTGATCGCGCCGCCCGGCGGGCAGCGGTGGATGGAGGGCGGCGGGGAGGCGATGTTTGAAGCACCGACGCAGCGGCGGTTTACGGTGGTGGGTGGGGGGAATGGGAGGGGCGGTTAGGGGGAATGCGGGCGGCCCACACAGTGGTGCCTCGTCGCGTCCGCATTATAGGACCAGTCACCATAATCAATTTACTAGACGCTGGTACTGGCCAAGCATATCACACGCACATGCTGCGTCTGATTGCTGTCGTATTCGGGATGCCCACAACAATGATCATGTGTGGTGAGTTTGTACGCTCACTATCCCTTTGAACCTTCAACTGCATCAAGACGCTCCGCAAGCTCCATCACAACGAGTTGAAGGCCCGCGATTTTTTGAACGGCCCATCCCTGAAAAACGATGTATTTATCTGTCTTGTCAGGGTAGGTCTCGATAAACTCTTGATAGTGTTGAGAAAAATCTTGCATTAGTTCTTTTGATTTGACGTCAACCTGTTTCCCGGCAACGATATCTTCCAAATTTGTTGTCATAGTTTGTCACTCCTTTGTGAACGTTTATTCAATCCTGTATCCAAATACTTTGACACTCGCGATGTCCCTCTTGTATCCGTAGAGTCATCTAGGCACTTTTGGTTTCTACGGATGATTGTAACATAGGGGCACAATGGGGACAAACAGTCCCAACCACCTTCACATAGACCACCAACATCAGCCGGTGAATGACGACGATATTGACCAGGAAAATGGTATCAGTGGGAGAACGAGGTTGGACCAACGATCCTCTCTGTCATCCGAAATTGGGCAACGCCAAAATCGTATGCCAAAACCTCAAAATTCGCCAGTCGCGACCCGCACCGTACTGAACCATACGGTACAGTGCCTACGGCGGGATCAATCTCGCCTACAACGAAACGCGCACCAACAGTGTAAAGCACCCCCATACCCTCGCACAGAGTGCAGAGCCTTCCCTCCGCTTCGCTCCGGTCAGGACCAGAGTGCCAGAGGCCCGAGTCACCCGAGTCCAAAGGTGGGAGAGAAAGGAGCCACCACCACACGAAAACCGAGGTTGTCGTTGCGATTGTTCTGGGTGTTGTAGAGCCGATATGTGGAACGCGCGAGATCGTTGCTGTAGCGGAAGGAACCGCCGCGCAACACCCGGCTACCGGTCCCGTTAGGATCGTTCCGCTCATCATCCTGACGACACGGATAGGGGCGACTCAGACTAGCAGTCCATTCCCAGACATTGCCCACCATATCCGACACGCCATACGGGCTGTCTCCGCCAACCGGACTATACTTGCCCACCGGCATCGTGGTGCCGATGTTGGACTCGTTCGTGTTGCACCTATCCTTGTCAAACCCGTCCCCCCACGGATAGCGGCGCTCATCGGTGCCCCGGGCTGCCTTTTCCCATTGCGCCTCGCTCAACAGCGCCTTGCCCGCCCAGCGAGCGTAGGCCAGCGATTCGTACCAGCAGACACTCACAACCGGGTGATCTGGCTTGTTCCTGTTTCCTTTGCAAAGAGAATTGCTCTGTTTCCACTCCCACCCCGCCTCGGTCCACAACTCACGCCGCTGCCAGGCATCGCTTTCCAGGAACGCCGCCCACTGGGCATTGGTCACCGGGTAGCGGTCGATCCAAAAGGCCTCCACCCGCACCTGGTGTATGGGACCTTCGTTGCTGCGTTCCGTGCTGCCCATCGTGAACGGTCCGGCGGGGATCAGGATCGTGCCCGGCGGGGTCCATTGCTCCAGCGCCGTCACCGCCTCGGGGAGCGTCATTTTGGCCAGCGCCAACAACGCCCGCTGCTGGCGCGGGGTGCTCAGGTTGAGGGCCGTGCGTCGCGCCTCAACCCTGTGGCCCTGGTGGTCCACCCAGATCACGGGCGCGGCGTCAAAGTCGGCCTCGACCACCTCGGCCAACCGGTCCACGATACCGGGTGAGGCCAGGGCTGTCAGGCTGGATACGGTCTTTTGCGCTTCGTCCGGGTCGTCTGCTCCCAGGCCGCCGAACAACTCGCGCTCCACCTTGCCGGTCACCGCAGGCGCCCGGTCGCGCCAGTAACTCACCTCATAGTCCTCGGCCAGCGCCGAGCGAAAGAGGAGTTCCTGTTCCGCGTCGTCCAGCGCCAGCGATTCGCAGCACGCCGTCACCATCTCCAGCCGCTCGCGGGTCAGCAGATGGCCGAACTTTTCATAGTTGCTCATCTCGCGGCGCAGCATGTCGCGCACGTCCAACAGCCGCAGTTCCTCGTCGCTGACCCAGGCCCACACTTTTTCCACCATCACCTCGTGGGCCAGCTCGTAGCGGTCCTCGTCGCCAAACTTGCGCACCACGCGCCGCTCGCGCAGGTAGGCCAGCAGATCGTCCAACTGAGCATCGTCCAGCCCCACCTTTGCCACCAAGTCGCCGCGAGCGATCTCACGCCCGCTCAGGGCGGCCTTGGTCCGGTCGGCGGTCACCATGCTCTTGAGCACCGCCCGGGCCTGTTGGTGCGTGCCGGTCTCGTCCAACGCGGCCAGCACCTCATCCAAGTACCCGGCCAGGATTTTGCCCGTCCCTCCCAGGTCATGGTAGCGGGTTAGGGTGAGGCCTGTCCCTCCTCTAATCGAGGTTGTGGAGGACCATAGTCCTTGTTCTACGGCGTCGCGGTAGAGGCGGTAGAGCACAATTTGCAGGTTGGCCGGTTCGAGGCCCTGGTCCTCCAGGTCGGTGATGAGCTGCTCGCGCAGGGGCTCTCCGATGGACAACCCAAAGGCTTCGGCGGGCTTGAGGATGGCCAGCAGGGCCTTTTCTCGGGTCAGGTTTTCCAGCTTGTACCGGTGGGCGAACACGTCGCGGGACAGAGCGTCGCCCAGTTCGTCCAGCGAGCCCAGGTAATCGTCCCGCAGGCTGAGGACAAAGCGGACGTCAAGACCTCGGAGGTCTTCCGAGGTCTCCAAGGTAGGCCAGAGGCAATCGGCCATCTCTCGTGCAAAGGCGCGCCGCACCTCGTCACCCTGCCGCAGAAAGAACTCTTCGAACTGATCCAGCACGACCACCAACCGTCCGGACGGGGGGAGAGCGCCGGGCAACACATCGCGCAGGCGGCGGGCCTGGTCGGTGGGGGAAAGCTGACTGACATGTACCTGGCGCACGGCGGCCTTGACCTCGGCTGTGGGGTCGCCCAACATGCGGGCATAGGCCACGCGGTACTCTTTTTCCTCCAATGCTGGAGCGACGCGGGCCAGGAGCAGCGAGGTCTTGCCGGTCCCGCTGCGGCCGTAAAAGACGGTCAGTTTGTGCGCCAGAACGGTGCTGAGGAGCAGGTCGGCTTCCAGATCGCGCCCGTAAAAGATGGCGGCATCCTCGCGGGTGTAATAGTCGAGGAACTTGTACGGCTCTGGCGGCAGGGCGGCGCGTTCCTCCTCCACCGCCCGGACGCGGATCGATTGGGTCAGTTTCGCCAGGAACGGCAGCGCTTGGGCCTCGATCAACTGGACCTTGCCGCGCCAGCGGTCCACGGCCAACGGGTCGGGCGGCCATTGCACTCCGTAGGCCAGCCGCCGGTAGCGGGCGATGGGGCCGGTGACCTGGCGGTAGAGGGTCAGGAAATGGGGGTCGCTCAACCCGTAGCCCACAAAGAGCAGCGTCTTGCTGGCAAAGTGGCCCTGGAGGATTTTGGTCACTGTGGGCAGCCGGGCGAACAGATCAGCCGCGTCATCCTCGGTCAGCACCAGGCTGTCGGGCTGGCTGACGGTGCCGTGCAGGCGGATGAGCTGCACGCGGTCGGGGTCGTCAAAGGGCACGTCGGCATCGCGCACGACGTTGAGATACGGGCGGCCGGCCCGGCGCAGCGCCTCTTCCAAACGGTCGTCGGTGGCAGTGGTGACGATGACGCGCACGGGCAGCGCCGCCAGCGCGCTGTGGATGGGGCCGGGGGAGCTGGCATTGTCCGCCTGCCGGATGACAAAATCGAGCAGAGCCTGCCGGTTGTTGCGGCTCTCGTACAGTTGCGCGGCGCGGGTGAGGGGCACGGTACAGTTGTGGGGGCGAAGGCATTTGCCATTCTCCTTACAAAACTCACAGTGCGCGCCACAGGCGTCCACCAACAGCGAGGCCAGGCGGGCACTCTGTGAACCTTCCTCATCCAGCGCGTCGCCGACAAAAAGCACACAGTCGCCCCGGTTGAGGTGATCGAGGAGCTGGCGTGGGGGATTCGGTGTCTGGTTGTTTGCTCGAGTCATGTTTGATCCTTTATTTGCTGGAATTCGTGTTGCACATTCCAAAATTCGTTGGTTTCGACTGCACCAGTCATCACCACACCTCAGAACAATGTATCAAAATTCTGCTTTATCCACATGTCCAATTCACGGTCAGATGATCCATTTCGTCGAGATCGTCAAAGGAACCGCCACGCCTAGCAATTTTTGGCCGCTCTCCATCACTTGGTGAGAACTGAGCAAGACTCAAATTATAGCACCTCGTTCCAAAACTCGCCAGGCTTCCCACTCGCACCAAGGGAAATGATCACAATTGAGGCCCTCAACAGCGCTGCAATAACCTTTACGGGTTCGGTCGGTCATGGTATGGTCATTTTCCCAATTATCTCCTGGTTTTGAGAATCTACATTTCTCAGACGCAATCGGCTCCGCCATCCTCGTTCATGTATTTACGTCGCGCACGAGAACGGAATGGTCAACGAGTAAACAAAGGGGGATCAATGATCCTCCAAGTAGACATCGCTAACCCAAACCCGGACATATGACAAACCTGTTGTTTCTCAGGCCAGTTTACAACGATTCATCCGATCTTCCTTGTTGGCATTTCTAATTGTCGTCATTGGGTAATTATAGTTGTCGTTGAACAACACTCTCTAAGGTGGGGTGGGGGGATAGTATCAGGTGTACACAAACAGGCACGCGAATAGGCAGTTAGGGTAGGGGAATAGAGTGGGTGAACCACGCACATAGATGCACGTGGGCCGCGCTGCGCTGATCCGTTCACTTTGTCATTTTGTTTGGCAGCTTGTCAGGATAAACAGGGTAGGGTATCTCTACGCTGGGGCTGACAAACTAACGAGCTTGACAAGCTCGGAAAACCTGCCAAACACCCCCAAAAAACAAGCCCCGGTGCCGTCAAACTGGCACCGGGGCGTTGACAAACTGATTTTTAGCTTGTCAGGCTCGTAAATCTAGCTCGACAAGCTGCCGAGCGGTATCTGTGACCCGGTGGGCGTTCCTGGCCGTGCGATCTTTGAACAGCCAACCGTCCTTGTCTCGATATTTTTCAACCAACCGCCTGGCATCTCGGTTACTAAGCTCCGTTTGCTCCTGGATGTCTCTTGGTGTCAGCTTTCCATCGTTCTCCAGGATTGCCCAAGCGATCAACTGTTTATCCAGCTCTGACAGGGTGGGGCGCGGCGGTTCTTTTGGTTGCTCCTGCTTCCTACCAAGTCCTAGTGCTGCCTCAATCAATTTCTCATCATCGAGATAGAAGGCTTGATGCATAACTGGCTTATTACCGTTTACCTTGGCAATCATCCGGCCCTCGATGTTCGGGATCGTGTGCGCCCCCTTACACCCAGCAGAATCGGCTGCTTCTCGCTCTGTCACCCGAAACACAAACCGAGACAGAATATTCACTTTTGCAAGACGTGGTAAGCCAGCTACCGCCGTTGCGTGTTGAGTGAGCAGTAGCAAGTAAACCCCTGCGCTTCGACCACGAATAGCCAAAGACTCCAAGCCTTTCCTGATGGCCTTATCACTGCTCATCGCAAGTTCAATACATTCATCCACCACTACCAATAGGTAAGGTAGAGGCTCGTCTGCTTTCTTGTTGTATGATTCAATATCTCTCGCATACACCGAGGCAAACATATCCCCTCGGTTGTTACATTCTTCAACCAGGTCGTTGAGTAACTTGGCTGACTCCTCAGTAGAGCGAGCAATGTTCCCCCATAAATGAGGGACGTGTGCCCACATCGAGAACTCGCTACGCTTCTGATCAAACATCGCAACTCGTAGTTTTTCAGGCGAAATAACTGGCAACAGCCCTGCTAATACAGAGTGCGCGAACGTGGACTTTCCACTGCCAGTAGCACCCACTACCAGAGCATGCTTGACTAGTGATAGAGGTTGCCAATTATCCCCATCAGCATTTCGGCCTATAGGAATCATTACCTCACCTTCTGGCCTGGTATCTAGATCGAGATCCACCCGCTTGGGCAGCCGTACCTTCTTTGTACCATTCCCACTGTCACGTTTCGGAGCCAGGTCCACCAGGTAATAGATACCACGCCGACCATAGATATCCTCGCGCATCACCCTAACAGGCCACCGGCAAGCAACCTCTAATGTGCGGACGACCTTGTCTTTAGTAAGATCGTCTGCACTAAAATGCCACAGGCGTTGAGCATCTACCGCCAACACGAGCCAGCGATTATCATATACTGTAGCACCAGAGAACCTAACGTTAAACCTAGTCCCGTCCTGGTTCCGGTGGACCACACCGAGCCGATCCAACGCACGCAGGATTCTATTTCCCGCTCGTTCAGCCAGCCCGGGTACACTGACAGGTAGATTACGGTTGGTTTGAGTTATTGGATTAATCATCATTACTCTCACCTCCTCCGTAGAAGAACTTTTCTATTTTAGCACTTATCTCTGGATTTTCAACCATCCTGATACTGGCTGCATCAGGTGTTCGCTTCTCATCGCCCCCGTTTCCATTTCCATCGTCAAGAACAGTTGCAACAAGATCAAGCGTCACTGATCCGGCTGGGGTCGCAGTCGCTGGAGCCATCACCGGCGATTTCAAAGACACTGGCGGCATATCTCGTGCCCTAACCCACATCAGGAAGATGAGTATTACCAGGCCAGCCAGACCACTCAATGCCAAAAGCCAAAGCCCTGCCGACGTTCGTTTCTGTCCCGACTCCAACTGAAAGGCGTGAGCCTCGGCTGTGGACAGAACAGTTTGAGCCTCGGCGGTTCGCAAGCTGTCAGCATAGATTGCCTCGATGGTTCGCGTGACATCTAGGTTCATCTGATGAGCCTGTGACGTTGCCTCGGCTGAGATTTCCTGAGCCATCGACGTCGCGGTAGCATTTTGTGATGCTTGCCATTCTGCGGCCTGAGCCGTTGCCTGGATAGATTGCTGCGTTGTCTGCACCTCGACGGCCAGAGCCATTGCGGTGGCAGTAGCGTTACTCTGAGCCTCCCACTCCACAGCCTGGGCTGTCGCCTTGGCTGACCACTGCCGCTGTTGTGCTATGGCGGTCGCGGCGGTGATCGTGCGTTGTGCGTCGTCGATCGGGCCTTGGGCGCCAACCGGCATCAGCATCATCAATGTGACGCTGGCCAGCATAACAAACAACGCGATGATCCGCTGTTTCATTCCTCGATCTCTCCCTCTAACAACTGCACAAACTGTGCAGTTTCCTCTGGGCTTTCGACCACCTGGATTGTTGGCATTCTTGCGCTAGTTGAATCGGCAACCGTTTGAGCCAGTCTGACAGATTCATCTACTGATCTCCCACCGCTATTGCCTGGCCATTGTTGTCGCGTAGCCGCTGTCATCAACTGGACCCCCTGGGACTGTGACGACAGTGCCAGTTGAGCCGGTTCACTCGCGAGCTGTGGGGCCTCAACTGTTGGGTTTTCCACGTCCCACCCTTGGCGTCTGAATAGCGATTTGATCAATGCTGACAGTGGGGTGGGGTGGGTTACAACGGTCCCACTATTCAGCGCCCGATTGGGATCATGATACGTAATGCCAAACAGCGATTTGGTAGCTATCACTGGGTATTGCCCGGCTGAATTTGGATATGTCTGGAGCGTTCGCTTGTTGATGAGGGCGACCAGGGCAATTGCTAAACCTATCAGTAGGACCACGCCAGCAATTCCTGTACCAATGGCAAGAAAAAGATCACGAACGACCAGAGCGGGTGCAGCAGCAGCAAGTGCCGCTGTCTCGATCTGTTCCTGCTCGGCCAGCGATTCGAGTCGGGCGGCCTCAGCTGCGCCTTTACGTGCGTTAGTCTCAGATTCAATACGGATTGCCTCAGCCTCGGCTTCCAAACGAGGATCAGTGACTGTCAGGGTGTCACCATCGGATTCTATGTTGATGCCACGCATACCCCCGACGACCGTAATCAGTCCCAGGGAAACGAGTAAAACAATGATCACACCCAGCATCGTGGTTGCCACTCTCCGAATTTGTTTCATCTCCTAACCCTCCCAACACTCCTCACAACAACGGTAACATCCGTGCTCGCATTTGTATTCCTTTGGCGAAATCACACTGCACGAGGTGCAAGCTTCCAAACTATAATCCTTGTCAGGGGTGTCTTTATCTCCCCCCTGGCACCATTCGCCTTCAGACGTTTTGTGACTGTACCAGACAGCCGTTCCCTTGGTTCGGCGCTTCATCTCCACGTTATGAATTGAGCAGATTACACTAGAACCAGAATCAACCACTACCGTTTCTTTCTCTGTTCTCTTTCTGTAGTTTCTTTCTGTAGTTTCTTTCTCTGATCGGGGGTCAATTTCTGACGGTTGGCTATCAATTTCTGACGGTTGACTATCAATTTCTGACGGTTGACTATCAATTTCTGATAGGGTATCAGCTTTTGATAGGGTGTCAACTTTTGATACGGCGTCAGAAGTTGATGCTGTATTGAGACAATAAAGGTGAGAGCTTCTACCTGCGTCACGGCCATCGGATTCACGGATTAGAAATCCGTGTTCAATTGCTCTGCGAATCCCATCTTTAATGCTATTGGTTACCATGCCAACACCATTATCCATACGTGTACCATCCCGTCTTTTACGACCATTTTTGAACTCATCCAATGTAATTCGTTTAACCACATCAAATTCTTGATAACCCCAGGTATGGCGAAGCACGTATAGCACCACCTTCAATTCGGCCTGTGACGAAAAGAGGGGTAGAGCATCTATAATTTGATGTGGCAACTTGCTCCAGTTCTGTTCTGGTGCATCAAAACCAGGAAATTGTGGGTTGTGGTTCATTGCTCCTCCACATTACTACCTGTCAGATTCTCAATGTATACTATATCCTCATCGTTTAAGGTGAACCATTCTCCTCGCACTTGTTTGTCAGAGAACCGCTCGTGTAATTCTCGTTCCAGTTCATACATTGTATTGGTTTTAATAGCACAAATAAGCTCTATTTCAAATGGAGGTATAGTTGAGAGTTGCTTAATTCTCTTATCAACTGTCTGGCTTGCACCAATTTTGTAGTAAGGTCCAGCCTGCAACAAATAGACGTAACCTGACACATCTTGTAATCGGGCTGAAGAGCCAATTTGACCCTGGAAATCATTTACAAGTGGTCTGTAGATATGAGATATACGACCAGCATCTATGTTATTTTCTCTCTCTTTTATCAATAAACTGTGCTGAATGGCTGACCTAGCTCCAGCTTTCACAGAATTGCGAGATAGCCCAGTGCCTTTCATAAACTCCCTCAATGTAATGCGTTCAGAGTTTCCTGTTTTTAGTGTGCGAAGCAATACATGCAAAACAACCTTCAATTCTGCCATAGAGCTTATTTCTGGAAGCGCATCAGCTATGATGTCCAAAAAATCACTCTGCTGTATATTTATCAATTTCTTGACCGCCGCAAAACATTCGTAGTTTATTGTGTACCAAAGTGTGTTGTCAAACCTATTGCCGTATCTGTTTGTTGTGGTCACCAATCCATCCCGATGAATCTTCGGATCGTTCTCACCTCTTGACTCGTAGGGATTTTTCAGTGCGGAGAAAGTACGTTTGATAGTATCCTTGCTCCAAAATGGGAAACTCGCTATTTGCCATTCGGGAATAGAACTGTAAATCCACCATCGTTCATCCCGGAAATGGTTCCCGCGTATCTCAAGGTTTGCCTGTGATTGTATCTTAACACTCTCGATCCGAGAGTGAAGGTGTTGCAATGAGATTGCTTCGTTCAATCCAATTGCAACAGCTAAGCGTGGCAACACTTGAAGTGGATACTCGTCGAGCAACAGTTTTGAACTCATCTATGCTATGATCCTTTGCCGCTCGTAGGGTGGGGGGGGCTAAACTAGCACCTCTATACCCTCTCCATTCTTTTTGACCTTGCCATTCTTGCGCAAGGCTGCAAAATCGTTGCTTATCGTTTGACGGCTAACGCCAAACGTTGGCGCAAGGTCTGTAAAGTTGTCGCTATGTCCTTGACTCCAAATGTCAAGGAGTTGCGCTCGTCTTGCCTCGGTTGTCAGGGCTTGCGGAACACTTTCGCCAATCCTTTCGACCTCCGCAAGTGCTTGCGCAAGCCTTGCGTCAGTCTTGTCAGCACGCGCAAGTGCTTGCGCAAGGTCTTGACGAAGGATGTCAATGGTTTGTCCGGCTTCTTCCAGCTTACGCGAGACTTTCTTTTCCTGAGTCTTTGCTTTACCTTCTGCAATTTTGTTAAGTCGTACTCGATGAGTAGAGCGAAGCGCAAGTGTAATCGCGGCTGTCAGAGAGAGCAAAGGAAACACAGCGGGTGCAATACCAGTCAAGCCAATCTCTTGACCGGCCAACAGTTTAGGTCCAATGTCCAGCCCTATTACTAGTAATTCGGCTGCCAGAAAGTACACCACGACCAAACCGTTTGCTACAAACGTTGATGCCTGTGGATCTGACTTGCGCTTGGTTGCATTGTACTCACGTAACCGGAGGGCCTGGTTGACCACACTCAGTCCAAGCACCTCAATTGCTATACCAGCACCGGCTGCAACCCACCCAGGCATTTCAAGGTGGGTCTGGGCTTGAGCGAATACGGTGTACGCTGTTGGTAGCGTGGCTGCCCAAGGGCCAGCCCTCCCAACCAGACCAATAACAGCATTCTCAATATGATCGCCAGCAATTTCAAAGTTGCTAGTGATTTTTGCCAGTCGATCAACAAATGACTTCTTTTTCTCGGCCATCGAACCCTCCTTTTCTTAGCTGGAGTTGACCGTTACCTTGTCAGGATCAATCCCTCGAGACTCTAACCACCGTCGGGCTTCGTCGTCATCAACAAGCCAATCCCGACCTCCAGGTTTGGATGCTTCCATTCTACCCATCATTATAAGGCGACGTATATATGAACGATCCATACCTGTAACAGCAGCCAAATCCTTTGTAGTCCAAAACTGTTTTTTGTTCACTCGTGTGCCCCCTTCTTTTTTTGACACGCAAGAGTGACACCCTAGAGTGTACACTATGTTTGCACGTATGTCAAGAGATTCACAGATTTCCAAATGATTTTGCTTCTAACACGCTAGGGTAACACCCTAGCATATCTACTCTAGCGTGTATTATATTTGAACATCTGCGTTATCGCAACCGAACGGGCGTTCTAGTCGAATGCTTGTTCGATTGAGCGAGTTGATAGTCTCAATGCATTGCTCCCTGCACGTTTACTGGCAGCTTGGGCCGTCAGGTACGCTTGGATCACTTTCTAGGCCTGGGGGTCAAGGAACACGATGCATTGTTTGTTGTCCTTACTGAGCACTATTGTGGATCTGTTGGGGTGACACATCAGATCTATGTTCATTTTGGACATCTCGGTTATCCGAACACCTGTGCTGCGTGGAGTTTCAAAGATAGCAGTGTCGGGCAATCGGGTTAGGTACTCCCGCTCGTTGTCGCTGTGAGGCACAGCACGCGCGTCGGCGATGATCAGGGAAGCCAACACCATCCGTAGCGTGGTTTTGGGTATCTCGTTGCCGTTGTGGGCATCTCTATATCGCGCTTGGAGCTACTCGGAAAAACTAATAATGGTGTCACCGGAGAAATCTGCTGAAACGGGGTGGGGGGGCTAGCTAGCGAAACTGCTGCCCGTCTGTCTGGTTGGTGAATCAAAAAAGACACTGTACCGGAATCACAAATTGACGTCGTAATCGTAATCGAAAAAAGATCGAAACAAAACGGGGTGAAAATCCAAAGCTGGGTTTGTGTAAAATGACGACTGAGAGTGGGGGGGTCTGGTTCAGATCGTCAATGTCCGTTAACACATCTTAACGGACATTGATTATAGGCGTTTTTGGGCCTCTACCCCCCCACCCCCAGGGTTATTTTGATCTTTTTGTACCACTTTTTCCCATACACACAGTATCAACAGTCACGCACTCGCTGTATCTACATCTCTCCAATGTCTCGCGGGGCAGCTCAGGTGGGTTTCTGCCTCTTTTCGATATTTTACCATCGTATGAAAATTACTCACCACCTGGCGTCTGCCCTCCACCATTGTCGGTGAAGGGCAGCGCCAGCCGATTAGCGAATTATGCGTCTTCCTCCCATGTCGATTCCAAAACCTCCTCCATCCACTCGCGATAAGGAGATTTTGAACCATCCACAACCCTGATTTTGGGGCGGTTTGGGACGATTATCACACAATCCTGGCACACAACCTGACCATCGTCGATCCAGTACGGAAACGTCAACTCGATACCACATTTCGCGCAAACATGTTGCTCCGTGTCCATTTTTGTCCTCTCGTGTATTTCGTGTTACAATCACGATTGCCCCGCCGGCTCCTTCGAGGGATTGTCTGGTGAGGCGATCATTTAGGCGGTCGGCACAGTGCCGACCGCCTTCCATTTTACAATTTTCGTTCGATAGAATCACCTCCTCATGTCATCGGTTTTTCTCGCGTTTGTTTGAGCTCAACACTCGACAGTAGGGGTGAACCAGGCCCTGCACTATGATATGTCTACGTCAGGTCGCCGTCTATCGGTGGTGTTTGCTCAGTTTTGCGTGGTCGCCCTGGTTTTACTGTAGCCTTGTGCGCTCGTACGCTTTCCAGGTCGACAAACCAATCTCGACCAACCTTGCGTGCCTTAATACGTCCCTCTATTGCCAATCGGCGAATATATCCAGCGCGATACCCTACAGCATCGCCAGCCTCAACCGTGCTAACCCAGCCATCCGCCACCACTTTGTCACTTGCTGTGTCTGACATTATCCAATCACCTCTTTTTGTGATAAAATAGAAGTGATTGGGGGCGGTCCGCCCCCGCCTGCAAAGTGGTAGCGGACCACCATCCTGTCACCTGGCGGTCAGGCTTTTTCTTGACCGCCATTTGCTACATTTCGGACAGATCAATCTCGTTTTGCTATCTGGAGATAACAAAGCCGCACAAGTCGTGGGGTCCTCCGGTTTATGCTATATCTGGAGTAACCTTGCCACTGGCTGTTGCAGCCAGGCTCCCTCGAGAGTGTCGCTCTCTTGGGGGCCATTTTGTTTGCGTTTAATGGTGCGCAAACAATTATATAATACTCTAGAATGCCTATTGTGTCAACACCCAATCGGCATAACTATGGCGTCAATTCTTTGTGGTTCGTGACTGTGCTGTGCGCAGATTCAATTCTCGAGAGGGATTCTCTTTCCTCAAGCAAGCGCTGAGGTTGCTCCCTAACCCAGAATGCAGATTACTCAGAGGGGCAGAGTAGGGTAAGGGACATTTGCTAACACGCTACATGCCAGATTTCAATCTACGGGGTTTCGAGGCTTGGTCAGCCGATTGCTGCCGATGCCGAGAGAAAGGCGTGCAGGGATGTCGCACCGGCGGCTTGGACTTTTCTTTTTCCAGCCGGCGGTGCGGTGGACAACACCATGGTCTTGCCAAATTTGAATGCTAAAGGCAGCAAGGCCTTTTAGTGCGTTGCGTAATGCATGATTTGTGGGGATATGATGCTTGGAATGAACGTACACATTTGAGGTGTAAATCATAGACCCACTGCGAGCTATAGAAAGGTGAAAATTCGCCGGTCGCGGCCGCTTCGCGGTCTAGTTCTTGGGGGCAGGGATTCCCCTCCCCCCAAACCCCCCCACCCAGAGTGCAGATCATTCAGAGGGTCAGAGTCCAGAGTCCTCAGAGTCCGGAGGTAACGGGGACACTACGACCAATCGAAAACCGAGGAAGGGGTTGTCCTGATCATCCGGAGACCTGCTGCGCCGATATGCACAGCGAACGTACCAATTGTAGCTGAGGAACGAGCCGCCACGCAAAACCCGGGAGTGACCACCTTCCGGATCATTGTCATTTTGATAGTCCCCGTAATCACCCTCCCACTTTGTCTGGCACCACTCCCGAACATTTCCGCTCAAATCCTCCACTCCGCAAAAACTGACTCCGCCAGGAAAGCACCCCACCGCACTCGTTGTTTCAATACGTGTCTCGTCATAGTTTGCCCGATTCGGGTCCGGATTATTTCCCCACGGATACCGCCGCCCATCCACCCCGCGAGCTGCCTTTTCCCATTGCGGCTCGGTGGGCAAGGTGACCGCTTCGCCAGCTTTGAGCTGTCCATCCCGTTGCAATTGCTCCGTCAGCCAACGGCAAAAGGCCGTGGCCTCGTACCAACTCACCCCCACCACCGGGTGATTGGACAAATTGTACGGCTCTCTGTAATCATCCGGCTCTGCCCATCCTGCCTGCTCCTTTTGCTCCCACCCCGCCTCTGTCCAGTAGTGCCGCTCCCGATAGCCTCCGGCTGCCACAAAGATGGCGTATTGGGCATTGGTGAGAGGGTAACGGCTGATGCGATAGTCCTGGGTGATGGTCTCGTTGAGATATTGGGGTTTCTCCCGGTCAAAGGCCATCTCGTCATCGTCCGTGCTGCCCATCAGGAACGATCCGGCGGGGACATCACACCACACAATGTCTGGTAGGCCGGTGGAAGGATCTACTCCTACCCCGGGACGAGGGTCACCCAACCGGGATAGGATACGGCCGGCCGCAGCCCGCAGTATTGGCTCGACCGCTTCCCGTTCAAGTGTCCCCACCAACGCATGGACCACCGCCTGCTTGCACTCGGCCGTCACGCCACCCGGCCAAGCATCCGCCACGGCCTCCCCGGCCAAGAGCGCCGCCTGCCCCGGTTCTCCGGGTTCTGGTTCGCACTCCAAGAGCGCCCGTATCACGTCGCTGGATACCTCTTCCCATTGTTGCACCACGCCCAGGTGTCCGATGGTCAGCAGCGATACCTCGCGCCAGGCTGCCTGGCCAATGCGGGATGCCAAAATGTCCACAATGGGCTGGATGTCCCGCTGCCCCAGACGAGTGATGCCCACCGCCGCCAGGTATTCTTCAAAGGTGAGGTGAATAAAGCCATATTGCCCAGCTCCCCGCTCCAACAGCAAAGCCGCGTGCCCGCGCACGTCGTCCAGAAATTGGAGCACAGACCGTTCCGGGTCTTTTTCCCCTCGCTCCTGGTAGATCTGCACCAGCTTTCGCCGCAGGTCGCCTTGTTTCACAAGTCCGACGCCGGGGCTGACCTCGTGCATCCACAGCGCCAGCGGGGCCAGAATGCGCAGCGTCTCCACCACGTCCAAGTCCCTCGCGGGAGGCCGCCCCAGGCCCCGCGCCCGGTTCCAACTGGAAAGCAAGGTGCGCACGTATTGGTCGTACAACTCGACCCGGCGTTCGGGCAGGGTGATGCCCTGACGCTTCATCAACGCCAGGATGGTCAACAGAAGGGGATTGGCAGCCAGTCCCCGCACTCCAGCATTGTGGCGTACCGCTCGCGATAACTCTTGCCGCTCCCGTTCCGCCTCGCGCGCCGCTACCGGAGTATCTCCCCGCGCCGCTCTCTCTATCGCCGATGTCCATTTTTCCACAAATACCTCGACCTCTTGGTCGCCAAAATCCACGAGTGTGCACTCGGCCAATCCCTCCGCCACCGGACGTACCTCCCGGTAGCCAATGATGCGGCTGGTGAGCACAAAGCGGTTGCCTGCCGGGCGATGAAAGGTATAGAAATGCACTACCTGCTCGACCACCGTCCGTCGCAGTCCGGGGTCCTTGACCTCGTCCAGCCCATCCAGCAACACCAGTGCCCCTCCCTGTTTCAACGCTTCTTCCAACATTGCGCCGACGGGCAAGTCTGTTCCCAGGTCGTGAAGATAGCGGGCGACAAAATCATCCAGCCGCACATTCCGCTCCGCCATCGCGTTGGCGTAGGCCGAGAGGGGGATCAGCACCGGCAGCCGTACCCGCTTCAAGCCCAGTCCACCATCTACTCCCGTCGCCAGCCGCAAGGCCAGGTACTTGAGAAACGTAGTCTTTCCCGACCCTGGATCTCCTAAAATGATCAAGCCATCGTTCTTTTGGAGCAGGTCCAGAACCGGTTGAGGGTCGCTCAACCGTTCGCCGATAGCGGATTGCTCCTCATCGGACACCTTGCGACCTGCCAAGCGAAGCTGCCGTGCCCAGGTCTCTCCCATAGGCATTTCGATGCGGGCTTTGAGGGATACGTACATCTCTACGAGCGGCAGGCGCAAAGGCACCCGGTCGGAGACGCCCATACCCTTGAAATCGAGGTATCGGTATCGGTCTACCAGGTAGGTGAGATAGCTCCGAGTGGCCCGGCGCAGTTCTTCGGGCGGCGGGCGGCGGCGGATATCCCGCCACAACAGATCAGGGTCGACGATAACAATGTCGCCGTGGACATCGCCGCCGACCGCTGCACCACCGGCGCCGGCGGCCACACTGCCAATCTGAGCAATGGCCCCGGAACCTTCCACAACCGTCCCAGCGATGGGCGTGCCGCATTGCGAGCAAAAGCGGTCGTTGTCGGACAGTGAGGTATTACATCGTGAACAGTGTTTCATCGTGAACCTCCTCTCGAAGGATGGTCTCTCTCGTCTCAGTACCTAGTTGCAGCATTGACGTGCCTTGCTCATCTGTAACCCGTCCCAGGATTGCGGGGGCGTTGGGGGTGGGGACAACGGGCACAGGAAGGCTGCATTTGTATCCTCGTGCCAGCCAATGAGCAGAGACTGAGTTTTCCTTACTGCTCCCCCCACCTGAACGTCCGGACAGACGGCATCACTTGGTCTATTTCTATAGGCTTGTACTGCGTGGGTACATGTCACTGCCAGAGCTGGAGTGACATCAAAACCGGTATCCAGGACATACTCAGTGGAAGCTTTAACGGCAATGATGTAGGTTTCGTGTTCAGGGTTGGCGTAGGTCATTGTTTTGCTCTTGTAGACTGTGATTGTTCCGCCAGTTGAGTTAGGCAAGACATGCAACAGGCACAAGGGAATTATACCACAATAGGTCAGGGCATGGGTGGGCGGTTTCTGATAGATATGGTCAGATCAACAATTTTCTCTGCGCAAACGTAGATTGCCCCCAAAGCGATATTGCCGGATCTTGTCTGGAATCAATTTGATCAAGATCACCAATCAAATGGAGCAAATTCGCATTTTTATACAGATTTGGCCTGTTTCCGTCTATACAAGTAGGGGGATACCGATGATCACACAGCAGGCACTACACATTTCGATTGAGAATTTAGCACCAGATCACCAATCAAATGAAGCAAATTTACATTTTTATACAGATTTGGCCTGTTTCCGTCTATATAAGTAGGGGAATACCGATGATCACACAGCAGGCACTACACATTTCGATTGATAATTTAGCACCAGATCATCAATCAAATGGAGCAAATTTACATTTTTATACAGATTTGGCCTGTTTCCGTCTATACAAGTAGGAGGATAGATCGATGAGAATAGTAATTCGAGAACAGAAGCGAGGTGGTTATGAGTAACAGACCAGGCAAGGGCTGATTTTGACAGTTCGCACAAGTGCGTGTGTTGGCCAGTAGACAGTACCATAAATCTGTGACGTGCAAAAACCAACGAGTAGGAAAATGAGCAAATACATAGTAATCCAATACAGAGATAAACCAGTAGACCAGATGGCGCTGCAAGCTATCGCAGAGATGAACTGATACATTCTGACTAACTGGTCCATATTCTCTTCTGATAAAAGGAGTAAAAAAATGAGAAACGAAATACAACCTAACGGACTGACTGACGAAGATATACTTGCCCGTGGAGTTATCCGGCATCTACTCGCCGGGCATGATCCCGACGGGACCAAGCCCAGTGATTGTGGCAAGTGGGCCAAGGTGGTGGGGCTGCTATTGGATGCCCACGCTGAGAGCGGCACACCTGGGGTGCGGGCGGTGTGGGGAGCTATTAGCAAGAACACTCCAGAGCTGATCCGGCTGGTGTCCACCGATGACAACAGCCCGCTTGCAGGCGCTGCGGCTGAGGTACGGAAGATACTCACGGCAGGATGTAATGGCCAACCACCACGTTTGCCACCGTTTGAGCACGCCCAAAACCTGGGGCAACTCGCCGAGTTTGTCCACTGGTTGCAAGTCATATCAGGCGCAAAAGACCACAAGGTTAAGGCACGAGATCGGAAACGGGGCACGGCGCATGTGATCCGGCGCTTGTTATCCGCACAAGGTAGGCTGATCCTCGACGTAACAGAGGGAGAATTGACCGGCACACCTTACGTGATAGGCGATGACAGCGCTATATGGCCACTTGTCGGCGACCTTCTACCCGTACGGGCGATGCTTGGCCAAGCTGGGCTAAATTTCTCAGAGCCAGCTTTTAAGTGGTTAGTGGATGAACTTGAAACAGAAGCCTACACACACGGCCCTCGTGTCAATCTAGCGCATTTCTGGAACAGGCGCGGTGCGGCGCTGTACATTTCCAACGGACCCACACGAATGGTAAAGGCAATACTTGACGGCGGAAAAGCGCGGCTTGAGATACACAAAAATGGAAAAGATGACATCTACTTTGCCAGTGATGCAGTTTTGCCAGAGTGGGAGATTGGAGCATCATTGCAACCCTCAAGTATAGGCGCTCTTTGCCCGGTGATCAAGACACCGCCTGAGGTAAACAACTACACGGTGGATGTGCAAAAATTACTCCTCGACGCATGGCTTGTTGCCCTGGTGGCAAATGTGCGGCCTTTGCCCATCCTCGCGGCAATCGGCGATAAAGGCGGCGGAAAAACACACCTGATACGTGCAGTTAATATGCTGGCAACTCTTGACGACCCCAACACGGTGAGCGCGGACGCCCGCGACTTGTGGACGTCCGCGATAAGACGGCCAGTGATGGCCCTCGACAATGTTGACAGTACACAAGCAGACTGGCTGCCCGACCTGTTAGCGGCTGCGGTGACTGGCGTGGTATACGAGCGGCGCAAACTGTATACAGATGGCAGATTGACGAGGAGCAAAGTCAGAACTGCATTTGCCGTGTCAACGCGAACTGCGGATTTTGCACGCCCCGACGTGGCAGAAAGAACACTACCGATTATCACAGGAGTTTTCCAGGATGCCCAGCGGGCAAGTGATGCGGACCTTATCCAGGAAGTAAAAGAAAAGCGCGGCGCTGTTCTGACGTGGCTAACAAGGCGAGCTGTACACCTTATAGACCGATTACCGCACGCTCCGACGCTGCCAGGCCGTTTTGTAGACTTCGGGCGCGTAGTTTGGGTGCATTCTCCAGAAAACGCACCACAGGCGCTTTTTGCGCTGCAAGGAGCACAATCATTAATGGTTGGCGACGCTGATCCACTTATATCCAGTATCGTCGAGCACTTTGACGCTCTTGCTGGTGGGCGTGACTACTGGACTGGAAACACGCAAAGCCTAACCCAAAGCCTAGTGGTGCAAGGTGCAAAATTGCCATTCTTTGGTAGTGGCAAAGTAATCACTCGCATGTTGCGAGAGGGTAAGGATACGTTGGAACTGTTTGGACTATCAGTCAAGATAGAGAAACCAGACGGACGACATATCGAGATTACCATATCAAAACAGTGAATTTGGCACTAAAAGCACTAAAAGCACAATCCAGACAAACTATTTGAGAAAAATGAGAGATTTCCCAAAGACTTGTATCAAATTGTGCGTTTAGTGCTTTTAGTGAGGGGAGAACAAGACAATGATAGACCTAAGCGGAATTGATATTCTCGGCCTGATAGGCAGAGATACACAATTAAAGCGAGCTGCTAATTCTAGAGGTGGAGTTTGGCAAGGTCCATGCCCTTTTTGTGGGGGTAAAGATCGCTTCAGTGTATGGCCCAACCATCTTTGTGGTAAAGGCAAATGGCATTGCATAGGTGGTAAGGGATGTGATAAAAGAGGGGATGCTATAGACTACCTAAAAGAGCGCGACGGGCTGACCTATCGGGCGGCCCTCGATGCCCTGGGCGTGGACGGGAGCAACTATGGCGACGGCCCTCGGCCGTTGCCCAGGCCCCGACCGCCCAAGGGCGTGACTGCACCTAGTCCAACGTGGCAGGGACGCGGGCGGCGCTTCTGTGAAGAGTGCAAAGCGACGCTGTGGGCACCTGGCGGAGCTAAGGCGCTTGACTGGCTTCGAGGTCGGGGCTTGAGTGATGAGACAATCAAGAGCGCGTCTCTGGGCTACAATGCCGCTGACCTGACTGAGGATCGGGCAACTTGGGGACTTGAGACCCCAGAGGTCAAGCCAGGTGAGCGAAAGCCCAGGGGCGTGTGGTTGCCTAGGGGCGTGGTGATCCCCTGGGAGATCGACGGCGAACTATGGCGTGTGAATGTTCGCCGACCCGTGCCAGCAAAGAGCAAAGACAAATACCGAGGCCCTGCTGGGTGGGGTGGTGGCAGTCCCTTATACAACGCTGGGGCCCTGACTATCGACAAACCCGCCATGATGGTAGAGGGAGAACTGGATGCCCTCACCCTTGCCCAGGTTGCTGGAAATCTGGTAACACCTGTGGCGACGGGCTCAACGACCGGGGCGAGACGTGCGCGATGGATTGCCCGCTTGGCGCTTTGCCCTGCGGTGCTGGTATCCTTCGACGCTGACGAAGGCGGGGAAGGTGCGGCGCCTTATTGGCTGCGAGTGTTGGACAATGCGCGACGATGGCGGCCTTATTGGGGTGATGCCAACGCGATGGCCACCGACGGGGCCGACGTGCGCGGCTGGGTAGAGGCTGCCCTGGATGATGAGAGCGAAATGCTCGGGCAACCTGCACCAATTCCCCAGGAGATCCCCGACCCTGACGGCTACCAGGACCTGCTTGCCCGCCTCGACCAGGTGCGACATCTGCCTGACGTGGCGCTGATCGGCGACATAGAAGCGGCAATGGTTGACCACCTGGCGGTGATGGGCGCGGCGACTGGCTGCGATGACAGCAGAGCCGAGTTCCTGGCCGTGCAATTCGACCATTTGAGCGGCTTATATGGCGAAGCGCTGATACTTCCCCAGGCTAGGGCTGATCCTCCACCGTCTGGGGTATGTGGTGTGCATGATTCACACCGGCGATACTGGCGGCGGCCCGGGGTTGGAGGCTGGGTATGTGTACGGTGTCATCCTCCAGTTCCTGGGGCAGCGGTTGAATTGTACGAGGTCCCCGGCGATGACGTTTAGCAGAGAACTTTGTTGTGATGCACAAATAATGGACGATAAACTTGACTCTTTTTCGATGGCTCATGCTCGAGATTCGGAACGAAATACGTCCGGGATACCTGTGGGTGGATAGCCAAGATCAGCGGAAGGTCAAAGTTGGCGACGTCACTTGGGGAGCACACCGTCTATTCGAAGAAAATCGTTGATCTGTCCACGTTCTCCCAGCGACTACCCCACCCTGGTATATACTGAAACTATATGGATGCACTGATAGCGTGATGACTTGGCCTGCTCCGGGTTCCCGCCTTGCGCCCTAATTCGGCATCAAAGGAATCCAACCGAGTGCCTTGATGATCTACTGGGTAGTTGGCAGTCTCTGCGCATGTCGTGGGAGGACGAGGCTAGCGACATCACTTGGGGAGCAATTGACGTTCTGTTTTCTGACGGATTCCGTAGTATGCCGATGATGAATTGGCATGATCTACTCGCCCGTCGGGGTATTAAGATGGGGCAAGAATATAACTCGTGTGACACACTGAACGAATCCAAAATCAATCAATGCCCGTTAGGACATCAAGACGGATGAACCATGTCTATTGTGGATGGGCGAGGATGGCGACGGCAGTTAGGGAGCAATCGCCGTTTACTCTGAGATGATCGTTGATCTGACTGACCACGGCCTCCTGACAACTGCCACATCCTTGCGACCCGCAATTATGAGGGCGAAGATCGTTGACCTGGACACGTCAATGGATTGTGATGTAATCAACAGCCCTTCTACGTATCTTGGGACGACATGTCGGGGCATTGTCACTTAGGGTGCAGGTGATGGTCACTCTGAAAGAATCAGTGAACTGCCCGTGGTATCTCATTGACTCGCCCACCCCGTGCCTTGCACCCTAACTCGGATCAAGGAGATCATCCAAGCGCATCAATGGCCTGTGGTGTAATCAACAGCCCGTCTGAATATCTTGGAAAGACATGTCTGAGCATTGTCTCTTAGGGTGCAAGTGATGGTCACCCTGAAAGATACATTGGACTGGATGCGACATCTCGTTGATTACCTCACCCTGTGCCTTGCACCCTAACTCGGATCAAGGAGATTATCCAAGCGTATCACTGGCCTGTGGTGCAATCAACGGTCCGTCTGAATATCTTGGGACGACATGTCGGGGCATTGGTCTCTTAGGGTGCAAGTGGCGGTCACCCTGAAAGAATCAGTAAACTGGCATCGGTATCTCATTGACTCGCCCACCCTGTGCCTTGCACCCTAACTCGGATCAAGGAGATCATCCAAGCGTATCACTGGCCTGTGGTGTAATCAACAGCCCGTCTGAATATCTTGGAAAGACATGTCGGGACATTGTCTCTTAGGGTGCAAGCGAGGACCGGCCTAAAAGATACATTGGACTGGATGCGATGCCCCGTTGATTACCACACCCTATGCCTTGCACCCTAACTCGGATCAAGGAGATCATCCAAGCGTATCAATGGTCTGTGATGTAATCAACAGTCTGTCTGAATGTCTTGGGACGACATGTCTGGGCATTGGTCTCTTAGGGTGCAACGACGTTTACCCTGAAAGAATCATTGGACTGGATGCGACGCCTCGGTGATTACCATATCCTACGCCTTGCACCCTAACTCGGCATCAACAGAATCACCTGGGTGTGTCTCAATGGCCTGTGGTGCAATCAACAGTCCACTTGCGTATCTTGGGATGACATGTCGGGGCATTTCTCTTAGGGTGCAAGCGACGACTAGCCTGAAAGAATCAGTGAACTGACCACGGTATCTCATTGACTCGTTCACTCCGTGCCTTGCACCCTAATTAAGCATCGACGGGATTAGATTGTCCAAGCGCATCAATGTTTTGTGACGTAATCAACAATCCTTCTACGTATCTTGGGATGACATGTCTGGGCATCGTAAGTGAGTAACCCGGCCACGGTGTCGAGAGCCTGGTGCATCGTCCGTCGCCCGGTCGCGCTCAGACTGGCGAGATATACCGTTGTTGGGTTGTGGTAGAGGGGGATCACCTCGGCCCGCTCGGTTGTTAGTTCTGCGCTTATTCTCTCTACCCTCTCCCGTGTTTATTGCTTGGTTGACGGATTATACGCAGTTATTCTAGCCCCCGGAGTTTTCGGCCTTTTCGTACTGTACCATAGCTTGGCTGTAGATGTAGTAAATACCGCCATCCGTCATTTTTAATTGACTCATAGAGACACCACCAAAGGGTTGCCATCCCTGGCTTATCATTTCCTTAACTCTCGTATTGAACGCGGTTAAATTTTTGTAACCGTTCAGGGGGTCTCCCCGGCGGATTCTAATCAATATCTCGCGCTTCTCTAACGTAGTGTATACCAAAGTGTGGTACAGTAGCAATATGTCCCCATTGAGCGAAGCCATTCAGAAAACACTTTCAGAACAGATA